>NZ_JBNPLL010000008.1:0-71900 GCF_050313455.1 Collinsella sp. SGI.180 | reverse complement strand
GGGAGGCAGTTCACACTTCGTGCGGCGGGGGTTCTTTCGTCCTGTGGAATGCGCTGGGAAGTCACCCCATGCGGCCAGCTGAGGGGTCTTTGCTGCGTTCGTACAAGCAACCCAACATATTTCTGAATTTGGATGGGAGGGGCTTGTCGCTGTTGGGGGGGGCGTTGAAGTGCGAGTGACACGTTGGGATGCGCGGGCGCCTTGGGTTGGGGCAATGCTCTGGGATGAGCCTCTTACTTAGGCGAAGAGGGGCTTTATGGCTGAGAGGTAGTCTTTGGCTACGTCGGCCTTATCTGCTTGGAAGTTGTGCCAGGCCCACCATTGGACGGTGGCTACGAAGCTTGAGGCTATGTGGTGGAGGAGGAAGTTGCGATCCATGGTGCTGGCGGGGCCTGCGGGGTCGACAGGGACGGTTTCGGCTGCGCGCGACATGATGGTCTTGCGGAGACAGTCGGCGAAGACGCGCGAGCCGGCGCCGGCTACGAGGGCGCGTACGCCCTGACGACGATCCCAGAGGTTGTTGAGGATATGCTCGACCTGTACGAGCGGGTCATTGAGGGGTGTACCGTCATCGTCGAGGGCATGGGTGCAGATATCGCACACGAACTCAGCGAGCAGGTCATCTTTGCTCTTGAAGAGGCCGTAGAACGTTGCCCGACCCACATGGGCGCGAGCGATGATGTCGCCAACGGCAATCTTGCCGTAGTCCTCTTCGCGCAGGAGCTCGGAGAACGCCGCAATGATGGCAGCGCGGCTTTTTGCCTTGCGGGCATCCATGGCTATGCGTCCGCGTGAACGAGCAGACAGCGGAGCGTGCCGGAGCAACCCTCGTAGGGGCGTTTGCCGGCGCCGTAGCCGACGGCTTCGATGTGGTAGCGTGAAGGCAGTTGGTCGGACGTGCGCAGCGCGGTGACGATGGCGGCACCCGTTGGCGTCACGAGCTCGCCGGCGACCGGTGCAGGCGTGAGGGCGATATTGCCTGCCTGGCACAGGTTGACGACAGCGGGGACGGGAATGGGCATGAGGCCGTGGGCGCAGCGGATGGTTCCGTGGCCCTCGGAGAGCGACTCGACGACAATGTCCTCGATGCCCAGGTCGTCGAGGCAGATGGCGACCGAGCAGACGTCGACGATGGAGTCGACAGCGCCCACCTCGTGGAACATGACGGTGTCGGGCGTTTTGCCGTGAGCTTTGGCCTCGGCGGCGGCGAGCGCGGTAAAGATGGCGAGCGCGCGACGCTTGGCACCATCGCTTAGCTGCGAGCCATCGATGATGGCGGTGACGTCCGCCAAAGAACGGTGGTGATGGTGGTGGGCGTGATGGTGATCCTCGTGGCCATGACCGTGGCCCTCATGGCAATGCTCGTGGCAGTGCTCGTGTTCGTGTTCGCCATGGTCATGATGGTGGTGCTCATGCTCGTGCGTGTGCTCGGCAGCTGTTTCGTTGCCAAAGAGCCAGGCCATATCGTGATCATGGTTCTCGAGCTCCTCTGCCAACTGAACGTCAAAGTCGCAGGCGTCGATGCCATGCTTGTTTGCACGCGTGACGGCGATCGTAAAGCCGTCGACCGGCAGCGTGGCGAGCTGTTCGCGCAGGTGCTCCTCGCTGGCACCCAGGTCGAGCAGGGCCGCGACGGTCATATCGCCGCTGATGCCCGAGGTGCCGTCGATGATAAGCGTATGCTGATGGTTGGACATGGAATGCTCCTTAACGGGCGCAGGGTGTTCCGGCGCTCAGATGATTGATAAGACTTGCCTGGTAGGCGGCACCAAAGCCATTGTCGATATTGACGACCGAAACGCCGCTGGCGCAGGAGTTGAGCATGGCGAGCAGCGCGGCTACGCCACCAAAGCTCGCGCCGTAGCCCACGCTGGTGGGAACGGCGATGACCGGACAGCTTACCAGACCGCCGATAACGCTCGCCAGCGCGCCCTCCATGCCGGCAATGGCGATGACCACCTGTGCCTGGGCAAGTTCCTCGGCATGCGCGAGCAAGCGGTGCAGGCCGGCGACGCCTACGTCGTAGAGGCGGTCGACCTCGTTGCCGTAGAACTCGGCCGTCAACGCGGCTTCTTCGGCGACGGGCAAGTCGCTCGTGCCGGCGCAGGCGACAACGATGCGTCCGTTACCGGTAGGGGAGGGCTTACCGCCCACGAGGGCGAGCTGGGCGTTCGGGACATATCCCAGGTCGATCCCGTTGTCGAGAAGCTCCGAGGTGCGGGCTGCTTTTTCGGCATCCAGGCGCGTAACCAGGGTGCGCTCCTGACCGGCATCGCGCAGCGCTTTGATAATGGCGGCAATCTGCTCGGCGGTTTTACCGGCGCCGTAGACAACCTCACCGGCCCCCTGGCGCACCCCGCGCGAAAGATCGAGCTGCGCAAAACCCAGATCGGCGGTTGGCGCCGTTTGGATGCGCGTAAGGGCGTCGGCGGGGGTGACTGATCCGCCGGCAACATCGCTCAGCAGCTGCTCTAGATCTCGCTTATCCATATAAGTTCCCTTCGACGGCGCAAAGTCTAGCACTCAAAGGGTATGTTTCCGAACACTAAGACAAAATTGTTCGGAAACTAGATATAGGGGATTTGATTCTGTTGTTAGATGGATCGGCTAGTCACGCAGGATGATATCCATGGCGAGCATCAGGTTGCGCTCGTCGATGGCAAACGGAGCGGCCTCGCGCGTCTTGGGCTTGGCGCAAAATGCGATGCCCGTGCCCGCGGCCTGAATCATGGGGATGTCGTTGGCACCGTCGCCGATCGCCACGGTATGGGCCATATCGACACCGCACTCAACCGCCCAATCCAGTAGCTGGATGAGCTTGGATTCCTTGGTCACAATGTCTGCCGCCAGCTTGCCCGTGAGCTTGCCGTCTACGACCTCCAGGCGGTTGGCCAGGCAAAAATCGATGCCCGCGGCAGCTACGATCTTGTCGGCGACCTCGTGGAAGCCGCCGCTTACCACGCCGACCTTCCAGCCTTTGCTGTGCGCCGAGCGCACAAGCTCCAGTGCGCCGGGGGTAAACGTCACGCGCTCAAAGGTGCGCTCGAAAACGCTCTCGTCCAGGCCGGCAAGCAGCCCCACGCGCTCCTCGAGCGCCTGCTTAAAGTCGAGCTCGCCGCGCATGGCGCGTTCGGTGATCCGCGCAACCTGCCCGCCCACGCCTGCCTCCTCGCCCAACAGGTCGATGACCTCCTGGTTGATGAGCGTGGAATCGATATCCATAACGATGAGGCGTGAAGTCATGGTGGGCCTTTCCGAGTGCGGTTGTATTGTAGGCACATTGTCGCACGTGACAAGCGCGGGCGGGCAGTGCGGTGCGCCAATTGTTTCGTCTCCGTCAAGTCTTTGAGCGGGAGCCACTTTTTCGCGGTACATCGGCGCGGGTGCGATAAGATAGAACGCCATGTCCGGCTGCGCGGTTTACGCAGGCTGGGCAAATCTGTACGACGCCGCCCGGAACGACACGGGGCGGCACAGATCCATAAAGGAGGATCACTGGTATGAGCCAGACCCGTCCCATCGACGAGCATTCCATGCACACCCGTACCTGCGGCGAGCTTCGCCGCGAGAACGTGGGCGAAGAGGTTACCCTTACCGGTTGGGTGAGCCGTCGCCGCGACCACGGCGGCCTTATCTTCTGCGACCTTCGCGACCGCGAGGGCATCACGCAGCTCACCTTCGACCCCGAGCACTCCGACGGCGATGCCTTTAAGATCGCCGAGACCATGCGTCCCGAGTGGCCCATCAAGATTCACGGCGTCGTGCGCGCCCGTGGCGAGGAAACCACCAACGCCAAGCTCGCGACCGGCGAGATCGAGGTCCTGACCGACCACGCCGAGGTGCTCAACACCTCCGTCACCCCGCCGTTCCAGATCGAGGACGGCATCGAGACCAGCGAGGACACCCGTCTGCGCTATCGCTATCTGGACCTCCGTCGTCCCGAGATGATGGCCAACCTCAAGCTGCGCTCCGACTTCACCTTTGCCATTCGCGAGGCGCTTCACAACCGTGAGTTCATGGAGGTCGAGACGCCCTCCCTGTTCAAGTCTACGCCCGAGGGCGCCCGCGACTTCATCGTTCCCAGCCGTATTCAGCCGGGTAACTTCTACGCCCTGCCGCAGTCCCCGCAGCTCCTAAAGCAGCTGCTCATGGTCGGTGGCGTCGAGCGCTACTACCAGGTTGCCAAGTGCTTCCGCGACGAGGACTTGCGTGCCGACCGTCAGCCCGAGTTCACCCAGGTCGATATCGAGATGTCCTTCGTGGACCAGAACGACGTCATGAGCGCACTCGAAGAGGTCTTGGCCGACGCCTTCGGTCGCATGGGTGTCGAGATGCCCACGCCGCTGCGTCGCATGGACTACTGGGAGGCCATGGACACCTATGGCTCCGACAAGCCCGATACCCGCTATGGCATGCATCTGGTCGATCTGACCGACATCTTTGCCAACTCCAAGTTCAAGGTCTTTGCGACTGCCGCAAACGAGGAGGGCTCTGTCGTCAAGGCCATCAACGCCAAGGGCGCCGGTGCCTGGGCACGTGCCAAGATCGATAAGCTCGCCGGCGTGGCCTCCACGTTTGGCGCCAAGGGTCTGGCCTGGATCGCTTTCCGCGAGGACGGCTCCATCAACAGCCCCATCGTCAAGTTCTTCTCGGACGAGGAGATGGCGGCTCTGCGCGAGCGCATGAACGTCGAGCCTGGCGACCTCGTGATGTTCGCCGCCGGCCCGCGCCTGCTCTCTGACGAGATCCTGGGCGGCATGCGCTCTCACATGGCCAACGCACTCGAGATCAAACGCGAGGGGCACGACTTCCTGTGGGTCGTCAACTTCCCGCTGTTCCACTGGGATGAGGACCGCAAGGCCTATGCAGCCGAGCACCAGCCGTTCACTCTGCCGACCGAGACCGACATCGCCAAGATCGAGGCCGACCCGTTGGCTGCCGGTTCCTGCACCTACGACTTTGTCATGGACGGTTTTGAGGCCGGCGGCGGTGGCATGCGCATCCATAACGCCGAGATGCAGATGTCCATGCTCAAGCTCCTGGGCTTTACCGAGGAGCGCGCCGAGTCGCAGTTTGGCTTCCTCATGGAGGCGCTCAAGTTTGGTGCGCCCCCGATGGGCGGTTTTGCCCTGGGTCTGGACCGCGTGTGCATGCTGCTTACCGGCTCCGATTCTATCCGCGACGTCATGGCGTTCCCCAAGACGGCCAGCGGCTCCGACCTTATGTCGGGCGCCCCGAGTGCCGTTTCCGGCGCCCAGCTCAAGGACGTCAGCCTGCGCTTGATGTAGGCGAGCGGCTGCATATTGTCTCTAACGAGGGAAGGACGCGTGCCTTCCCTCGTTTTTATGCGCGGGCGTTGCGAGGGCATAGGGTGACCGGACGTCGCGGAAAGTGCGTCCCGGAATCTGCGTCCAGAATGGGCCGCGCTTTCCCAAAGGGGGCCCTCTGGGAAAGCGCGGCCCAGAATTCGGCAAAATAATGGGGCACAGTTTCCGGTTGAGCCTTCTGGCGGAAACTGTGTCCCATCGTTGACACTCGAAGTGGGATGTGGTTTCCGTCCCGCTCTCGACAAGCATCTAACGCTACAATAACTACCACGTGGCTGGGTTTGGCCGGCCAAATGTGCGATGCTGCGGGAGGGGACATGGTCGAGTTTACAAAGACGATTAAAGATCCGTTGGGATTACATGCCCGCCCGGTTGCGCTTCTCTATGACATTATCGCCAAGCATCGTAGTGACGTGTCGGTCAGCATCGGCGATCGCCACACGGATGGCCGCGATATCATGGGACTCATGGCCCTCTATGGTGAGTGCGGCGAGAGCGTCGTCTTTCGTGTTTCGGGCGTGGATGAGGCCTCGTGCGTCACGTCGATCAGAAATCTCTCACTCTAAGCGGAACAATGTAAAAAGGGGAGAGTCCCCTCTGTTGCATACATCGGTATGACAAGGCGCCGCAAAGAGACCGTCTTTGCGGTGCCTTTGTTTAGTATGGGAAACTTTTTCGAAAACTGAATAGAGATCCTTTCCAAAAAGTTAACCGCGTGTTAGTTTACTAGCTCGAACATAGACGTGGTTAACTTTTATCGCGTCGATGTTGAGGACGAACCGATGTTAGGAGCTCACTCATGTCTTGCGGACCGCAGATGCCGGCCATGCCGCTTTCGATGGTAAAAGCGGGCGAAACCGTGCGTGTGTCTCGTGTAAAGGGCAATGAGGACATAAAGCACCGTCTCAAGGACCTCGGCTTTGTCGAGGGCAGCGAGATCCACGTGGTGAGCTCGAGTGGCGCCAATATCATCGTCACGGTGCTGGGCTCACGCTTTGGCATCGATTCCAAGGTTGCCATGCACATCATGACCGTCGGTTAATCTGCAGCATTTCATAAAAACCGAAAGGGGGATAAGAGGATGAAGACGTTGGGTGACGTTAAGGTGGGCGAGAGCTCTACCATCGTCAAGCTTCACGGTGAGGGCGCACTTCGCCGCCACCTTATGGACCTGGGGCTCATCAAGGGCGCTTCGTTCAAGGTCGTGAAGGTTGCACCGCTCGGTGATCCGGTCGAGATCAACGTGCGCGGCTACGAGCTTTCCATCCGCAAGGAGGAGGCGGCCGTTGTCGAGGTCCAGTAAGGGCCCACGGCGTATATTTCTGCAGATAAAGTTAGAGATTTCTAACTTAATGCTGCAACTTTGAAGCACATTATCCAGCCCGCGCGGAGAAAGCAGCGCGGGCGCACAAGGAAGAAGGATTGAATGGCGGATTCTCAGATCCATGTCGCGCTGGCGGGTAACCCCAACTGCGGCAAGACCACGCTTTTCAACCTGATCACCGGCGCCAACGGCTACGTTGGCAACTGGCCCGGCGTCACGGTTGAGAAAAAGGAGGCCAAGCTCCTAAGCGACAAGAACGTTGCCATCACGGACCTCCCCGGCATCTACTCGCTTTCCCCCTACAGCCCCGAGGAGCAATGCTCACGCGATTACCTCATGAGCGGCGAGCCCGATGTCGTCGTTCAGGTGGTCGATGCCACCAACCTCGAGCGCAACCTTTACCTGGCGCTTCAGGTTATCGAGACCGGCCTACCCGTGGTCGTCGCTCTCAACATGGCCGACTTGGTCGAGAAGAACGGCGACAAGATCGACACGGACAAGCTCTCCAAGAAGCTCGGCTGCCCGGTCATGATGATTTCGGCCCTTAAGAACAAGGGTATTAAGGAGCTGTTCGAGCAGGTTAAGAAGTCCGCTGCTTCCAAGGGCCAGGTGCCGGAGCACAAGTTCGATTCCTCCATCGAGGACGTTCTAGATCACATTGAAAACAACCTGCCGGCGAGCGTGCCCGCCAACAAGCGTCGCTATTACGCCGTCAAGCTGTTCGAGCGTGATGCGGACGCCTGCAAGCTCATCAACCTCACCAAGGAGAAGGCCGCTCGCGTGGAAGAGCTGGTCGCCCAGTGCGAGCAGGACTGCGATGACGACGCCGAGTCCATCATCACCGGTGAGCGCTATGGCGTCATCGCGCACATCATCGACGAGTGCCTCACCAAGGCTCCGGCCAAGATGAGCACCTCCGAGAAGATCGACCGTGTGGTTACCAACCGTATCCTGGGCCTGCCGATCTTTGTGGTCATCATGTTCTGCGTGTACTACATCGCCGTTTCCACCCTGGGTGGCACGGTGACCGACTTCACCAACGACCAGCTCTTTGGTACCGACGGTTGGTATGTGCTCGGTCAGGGCCGCGACGCCTACGACGTGGCCGTCGAGGCTGCGGGCGACGATGCCGACTCGGTTGACCCGGCGCAGTACGGCCCCTATGTCCCGGGTATCACCACCGTGGTGCACGACGCCCTTGTGGCGGGTGGCACCGAGGACGGCGGCCTGGTCGATTCGCTGGTCTGCGACGGCATCGTCGGCGGTTTGGGCGCTATCTTCGGCTTCGTCCCGCAGATGTTCCTGCTGTTTGTCATGCTGTCCTTCCTGGAGGACTGCGGCTATATGGCCCGCGTCGCCTTCATCATGGACCGCGTGTTCCGCCGCTTTGGCCTGTCCGGTAAGTCCTTTATCCCCATGCTCGTGTCCTCGGGCTGCGGCGTCCCCGGCGTCATGGCCACCAAGACCATCGAGAACGAGAAAGACCGCCGCATGACGGTCATGACCACCACGTTTATTCCCTGTGGCGCCAAGCTGCCGATCATCGCCCTGCTCATGGGTTCCATCATCGGCGATTCTTCCACCACCGCCGCGTGGATCAGCCCGCTCTTCTACTTCCTGGGCGTCTTCGCCGTCATCGCCTCGGGCCTTATGCTCAAGAAGACCAAGCTCTTCGCCGGTCGCCCGACGCCGTTCGTTATGGAGCTTCCTGCCTACCATTTCCCGGCGATCCGCTCTTGGGCACTGCACGTGTGGGAGCGCTGCTGGGCCTTTATCAAGAAGGCCGGCACGGTCATCTTCGCATCCACCGTCGTTGTTTGGTTCCTCTCCAACTTTGGAAGCTACAACGGTTCCTTTGGCTTCCTGCCTGCAATGGACGGCATCCCCGAGGAGTTCATGGACTACTCCGTGCTTGCCATGCTCGGTAACCTGGTCGCTTGGATCTTCGCTCCGCTCGGCTTTAGTACCTGGCAGGCAACTGCGCTGACCGTCTCGGGCCTTGTGGCTAAGGAGAACGTCGTCGCCACCGCCGGCTCGCTGCTGTCCGTGGCTGACGCCGCCGAGACCGACCCGAGCCTGTGGACTGCGTTTGCCGGTATGTTCCCCACCATGGGAGCTTGCGTTGCCTTTGGTGCGTTCAACCTGCTGTGCGCTCCGTGCTTTGCCGCCATGGGCACTATCCGCAACCAGATGGACTCCGGCAAGTGGACCGCGATTGCCATCGGTTACGAGTGCGCCTTCGCTTGGGTGATCGGCCTGTTCATCAACCAGTTCTACAACCTGTTTGTGTTGGGACAGTTTGGTATCTGGACGATTGTGGCCATCGTTCTGCTGGTTGCGATGCTCTTCCAGATCTTTCGCCCTATCCCTGCGCATGCATGGACCGACGAGGACGAGACCAACACTGCTTCCGCCGCAGTTTCCGCTTAAGTCCGAATAAGGATTGGCCCCTTTCCACGAGCCCGGGTGTCCCAACGACACTCGGGCTTTTTGGCGTAATGGGGGACAGATTGCTTTGCTCCAGAAGTAAGATGTGGCGTTTCCGCAGATAAAACCGACCAAAATAAACCTGTCCCTTTTTGGCAGGTGGAAAATGGGGTAAAGTAAGTGATGGTTAACTAGAGGAGGCTTGCTATGGCACCTATCGATATTGTTGTTCTGGCTGTTATCGGCGTTGCGTTTGTCGCCGTGTGCGTGCGCATCTACCGCAAGGGCACCTGCGCCGACTGTGCTCAGGGTGGCGTTTGCACGGGGCATTGCTCCAACAAAAAGACGTGCGCTGCACTTAAGGGCGTAGACAAAATCGCCGAAGACTTGGGCCGCGGTATTCATTAGTCGAACGGCGCTTGGGCATGTATGACTGCAGATGCGGCGGTCGCTGATACGATAGGTACATCAGCAACTGCCGCCGAGCGGCTTAAACGAAAGGAAGCCTGTATGGAGTCCTGTGCCTACCCGATGCTCTTTAGCCCGATCAAGGTCGGTACGACCGAGGTCAAGAACCGCGTCTTTATGCCGCCGGTATCTACCAATCTAGCCGATCACGGCTATGTGACCGACGACTTGGTCGATCATTACCGTGCCCGCGCCAAGGGCGGCGTGGGCCTCATCATTACCGAGGTCGTGACGGTCGAGCCCACCTATACCTATCTGCCGGGTGACATGTGCTGCTACGACGACACGTTTATCCCCGGCTGGGAAAAGCTCGCCGCAGCCGTCCACGAGTATGGCTGCAAGATCATGCCGCAGCTCTTCCACCCCGCCTACATGGCCTTTAACATTCCGGGCACGCCGCGCCTGATCGCTCCGTCCTTTGTGGGCCCGTCCTATGCCCGCGAGGCACCGCGTCCTATCACGGTCGATGAGATTCACGAGCTTACGCATCAGTTTGGCGACGCTGCCGTACGTATGCAGAAGGCCGGTGTCGATGGCGTCGAGGTCCATGCGGCGCATGCCCACGGCATGCTCGGCGGCTTTTTGACTCCGCTCTACAACAAGCGTACCGACGAGTACGGCGGCTCGCTCGACGCCCGTATGCGCTTCCTGCTCGAGGTCATCGCCGAGATTCGCGAGCGCTGCGGCAAGGACTTTATCATCGACGTCCGCATTTCGGGCGATGAGTACACCGATGGCGGCCTGACCCTCAACGACATGATCTACGTCTCGCGTCGCCTGGAAAAGGCCGGCGTCGACATGATTCACGTGTCGGGCGGTACCACCATCAAGCGCGGCTCCGCGATTCCCGCCGCCGGTACCCAGCAGGCCTCGCACGCCGCCTGCTCGCGCGAGATCAAAAAGCACGTCAACATTCCCGTCGCCACCGTCGGACGCATTAACGAGGCCTGGATCGCCGAGGAGCTGATCGAGGACGGCGCGGCCGACATCTGTATGATGGGCCGCGCCAATCTGTGCGATGCCGAGTTCTGCAACAAGGCAGCCGCTGGCAACGCCGACGAGATCCGTCCCTGCATCGGTTGCCTGCGTTGCCTGAACGGCATTATGTTTGGCAAGCGCATCTCCTGCACCGTCAACCCGGACGTGGAGCACGACGAGGCTGGCTACGAGCCCGCCGCCGAGGCCAAGAACGTACTGGTTGTGGGCGCCGGTCCCGCGGGTATGGAGGCAGCCTACATTGCCGCCAAACGCGGTCATAACGTGGTGCTCGTGGATAAGCAGGACGAGCCGGGCGGCGAGATGCGCATCGCAGCCGTTCCGCCGGCAAAGCAGGAACTCACCCGCGTGATCAAGTATCAGTACCGTCGCCTGGCCGAGGCCGGCGTAAAGTGCGTCTTTGGCACCGAGCTTACTGCCGAGGACATTCAGCGTGACTACGCCGGCTACGAGGTCGTCCTGGCCTATGGCGCCGAGCCTATCGCCCCGGCCTTCATGCAGGGCTTTAAGCAGGTTATGACGGCTGACGACCTGTTGGGCGGCAAGGCTTTCCCGGGCAAGAAGATCGTCATCGTGGGTGGCGGCACCGTTGGCTGCGAGACGGCCGATTACCTGGCCCCGTTGGTCAACGACCTGTCGCCGGCCAACCGCGACGTCACCGTCATCGAGATGACCAAGACGCTCGCCGCCAACGAGGGTGGTGCCGGTCGCGCGGTGCTCATCACGCGCATGCTCTCAAAGGGCGTTCACGTGCTGACCGAGGCCAAGGTGACCGAGATTACCGAGGACACTATCAGCTACGAGAAGGACGGCGAGGTCCACACCATCGCCGGTGCCGATACGCTGGTGCTTGCTATGGGCTATCGTCCCAATACCAAGCTGGCCGACGACCTGGCGGCAGCCGGCGTTACCACTCACGTGCTGGGCGATGCCAACAAGTGCGGCAACATTCGCGACGCCATCGGCGATGGCTACAAGGTCGCCTGCGAGCTCTAGTCAACCCCCTGTTGCATGGGGACAGGTTACTTTGCACCAACTTGGTGCATGTGAACCTGACCCCATTGCACCATTTGATAAAACGCAAGCGACGGCCGTCCCGTGTTTGGGCGGCCGCCGCTTGCGTTTTATCAAAGAAAGATCATTGCCGAGCCTTAAATGCCTTTTGTCTGTGTGCCTTCCACAATCATGTTGCGGTTGTAGGCCAGGTGCAGATACATCGCATCGTGATCGATTGAGCCATACGAAAGCGAAATTATGCGTCTTAATTCCGTACGCAAATCAAGATGAAAACCGTTTGCGTCTCGGATAAATCAGTACGCAAACGGTTTTCGTCTTATATCTTGAAGGCCTACAGGCGAAACGATTCGGCAACGGTGGAGGTCGACCGATTTGAGTATGGCAGGCTGACGCTCGAAGGCAGCAACATAACGTTCGACGCGCTCACGTCGGCTCGCCAGGACTTGAGTTTTCACACGTTCGAGCATAAGTGTGTTGAACATCTCGGCATTTCTGAGCTAACGCCGGATATTATGCGCACGCTTCGCTTGCTCGGCAAAGATGGCTATACCAACGCTGCGGCGATTTTGGCGGATAAGAATGATTTTCCGGGCATCGACTGCGTCCGTTTTGGTGATACCGAGGATGTAATACTTGGATCGCGAGGCGGCGACAAATATATCCGCAATTGAGCAGGTGGACAGGGCGGTGGCTATGTTTGCACGCTACTACCGTTATGAACGTATCGAAGGGATGGAGCGCGTCCAAACCGATCGAATTCCTCTCGAGGCGTTTCGCGAAGCTGTCGCAAACGCTTTGGTGCATCGGACGTGGGACGTTCGAGCTATAGCAACCCGCATAGCGCGCCTTGATCATCAACCGTCCGTATTTCGCAGCAACTTATAACAGGCTCGGGGTGCCAATTTGGGGTGCAGTAGTGCTGCGCCACGAAAAGGGCCTATCTACTACGTTTAAGCCGCAGGGGTCAACCATAGTCGGCTTTTTCGGAAATCGACAAGCTGCCTACCTGCGGTTTTGTTTTCACGGTTTTTGGTATGGCCGAGGCTATCCGTGTTAACGTAGTAGATGGGCCACTTTTGTGGCAAGGGGCCGATCTGCGGGCTAGGGTAGCTAAAAGAGCCCCGTCCCAAAAAGACTGATTGGGAGCTGGGGCGTGTCGATGCGATAGTATTGCATGGTGGTATTCGACTAACCGAGGGTTTATCCGAGGGCTTTATGGAACAGCACCAGCATAATCAAAGCTTGCAAGATCAGGCATACAATGCACTGCGCTCCAAGATCATCTATGCCGAGCTCAAGCCCGGCACGCGCCTTTCGGCGATTGGTCTGGAAAAGGAGACGGGAATCGGGCGCACGCCCATTCGCGAGTCTTTTGTGCGCCTGCGTGAGCAAGAGCTGGTGGAAACGCGTCCCAAAAGCGGCACCTACGTCTCTAAGATCAGCATGGAGCGCGCCGAGAACGCCTGTTTCTTGCGCGAGAAACTCGAGCGAAGCGTACTCATTAAATGCTGCTCGGTCGCCACGCCCGAGCAAAAGCATCGGCTCGATCAGATTCTTGCCGAGTCCGAGTCGCTCGACCATGGCGAAACGCGTCGTTTCTTTGACCTGGACAACCTGTTCCATGAGACGTGTTTTGAGATTGCCGGCCGTCACATGTTGTGGGATTGGATGAAGAGCGTCAATACGCATTTTGAGCGATACAACTGGTTGCGTATGGTGTCGCAGGATCTAGATTGGGAGCCGATTCGTCGGCAGCATCGCCGGATTCTCGAGGCCATTAAGAGGGGCGATACCGACGCGGCGAGCTATCTGGCAGAGACACACCTGCACCTGATGCCCGAAGAGCAAGGTCCGGTTATCGCCTTACATCCCGATTATTTTGAGCTGTCCAAAGACTCGGCTATCTAGCCCATTATCGCATCTGCTCGAGACACAAAAACGATGCTGTTCACCTACAGCGTTTTGCAACCGAGATTTTTAAAAAATGCCTAAAATGGCTCAGACTGCCGACAATGGGGAAACGGGGTGCGCTATGGCGCAGATGAGAATCAAGGACATTGCCGTCGAGGCGGGTGTGAGCCCGGCCACGGTCTCGCGCTATCTCAATAACCGCCCCGGGCAAATGACCGAGGAAACCCGTGCTCGCATTGCGGAGGTTATCGAGCGCACCGGCTATCGCCCACGTGCCGCCGCGCGCAATCTGCGCAGCTCGCGTACCAACCTCATCGGCGTGATCTTGGCCGACATCGCCAACCCGTTCTCTAGCGCCATGCTCGAGGGCCTTTCCGCCAGCGCCGCCGCGCGCGGCTGCTCGCTCATGACAGCCATTAGCGGCAACGATCCCGCCAAGGAGGCCGAGTCGCTCACCAGGCTTATCGACGCTGGCGTGGACGGCCTGGTCGTCAATACCTGCGGTGGTAACGACGAGGCGATCGTCGCGGCAGCGGGACGCCTGCCCGTTGTGCTGCTCGACCGCGACGTTGCCGACGGCGGTGTCGATCTGGTGACATCTAACAACCGTGAGCTGGTCGCCGGCTTGGTAGACGCCTTGACCGCCGCTGGCAGCGAGTGCCTGTGCCTGCTCACCGAAGCAAGCGACGACAGCCCCGTCCGTCGCGAGCGCGACGAGGCCTTTACCGACGAGCTTTCGCGCCGCGGCCTTGCCGGCGAGGTTATCACCTTGGCCGATGGCGGCGCCACGGGCGTCGGCCGCCTAGACGAGACCATCCGCGGCTATGCAGGAAAAGAGCTCGGCCTCATTGCCGTCAACGGCCTGGTTTTCCTGAGCCTGACCGAGGCGCTGGCGCAGCTTGGCCCCTCGCTGCCGGCGGGGCTCAAGATCGCGACGTTTGACGACTGTCCCTGGAACCATGTGCTCTTTGGCGGAGTCACCACGGCCGTGCAGGACACCCTCACCATCGCCGAGCGCGTGGTCGATCGCCTCTCCGAGCGTATCGACGTTGTTACCACCACCGTGGGCGATGCCGCAAAGCTGGCGCCCGAACGCATCGAGGTTCCCGGCCACATCGAACACCGCGCTTCGACCTCGCGCTAGCCGCTCGTTCGTAACTGCCTGTTCGAGCACGTTTTTTGGGCGCTTGATACGCTTTAACCCTGCGGAAACATTTTTCTGCGATAGTATCTGCGATATAGACCAGTCGAAACCCGCCCGAAAGAAAGGGGAGCGACATGAACCAGCAGAACATCGATTACGTACTCCGTTCCGTAGAGCAGCGTGACATCCGCTTTGTGCGTCTGTGGTTTGTCGACATTCTCGGCCGCCTCAAGAACTTTGCCATTAGCCCCGAAGACCTCGAGGTCGCTTTTGAGGAGGGTATTGGCTTTGACGGCTCCGCCATCGAGGGCTTTGCCACGCCCGAGGAAGCCGACATGCTCGCGTTCCCTGACGCCTCGACCTTCCAGATCCTGCCGTGGCGCCCGAGCCATAACGGCGTCGCCCGCGTGTTCTGCGATGTGTGTACTCCCGATCGCAAGCCGTTTGCCGGCGACCCGCGCGACGCCCTGCGCCGCATGTTCTATAAGGCCGAGAAGGCCGGCTACCTGCTCAACGTGGGTGCCGCGCTGGAGTATTACTACTTCCCCGACGAGCACACCCCCGAGCCGCTCGACAACGTGGGCTACTTCGACCTTTCGGTGAGCGATGCCGCTCGCGACCTGCGCCGCAATACGGTGCTCACGCTCGAGAAGATGTCCGTGCCCGTGGAGTACACCTTCCACGCCGCCGGCCGCTCGCAGCACGGCATTAGCTTGCGTCACGCCGAGGCCCTGAGCATGTCCGACGCCATCACCACGGCCAAACTCATCATTAAGCAGCAGGCCTACGAGAGCGGTTGCCACGCCTCCTTTATGCCCAAGCCGCTGGCGGGCGAGGACGGCAGCGCCATGTTTTTGCATCAGTCGCTGTTCGACCACGACGGCAACAACGTCTTTTGGGGCGAGGACGACGAGAAGTACCACCTCTCCGATATCGCCAAGCACTATATGGCCGGCATTCTGGCACACGCGCGCGAGATCAGCGCCATCACCAACCCCACGGTCAACTCGTACAAGCGCATCACCACGGGCGGCGACTCCGTGCCACAGTACGCTACGTGGGGCCTGCGCAACCGCGCGAGCATGGTCCGCATCCCGGTCTACAAGCCCGGCAAGCAGCTGTCCACGCGCATCGAGCTTCGCAGCCCCGATCCCATGGCCAATCCGTACCTGGTCAACGCCGTCACGCTGGCGGCTGGTCTGGACGGCATCGAGCGCAAGCTGGAACTCCCGCCCGAGGCAACGGCCGAGACGCTCAAGCTTACCGACCGTCAGATGGTCGAGGCCGGCTATACGCCGCTGCCGCGCTCGCTCAAAGAGGCGCTCGACGTGTTTGAGGACTCGCAGTTTATGAAGGATGCTCTCGGCGAGCACATCCACAGCTTCTTCCTCAAAAAGAAGCGCGACGAGTGGCATAAGTTTGAGTCCACGATCACCGAGTGGGAGATCAAGCATTATCTGGCGAACTCCTAATCGCGCCGGCTTGTTCCAGTACGATTGAGCTCATTTCCTTGGAGGCCGATATGTCCGAAAAGAGTGCCCTGTTCATGGCGCGCACGACGCGCTTCCACGAGTTTGCCCGCAGCTTGACGACCACCCTGGGTGTCGAGGTGAGCCTGGCAACCCCCGATTCGCCGACTGCGGCGCACGACTTTGACCTGCTGATCCTCGATTCCGATGGCATCCGCAGCGACCGCATCGATCAGATTGACAAATGGCTCGACGACCGCGGCGGCGTTCCCATGTTGGTAATCGTCGACGACGAGGCGCTCGGCACCCTGCGCCTGCCCAATCACGCGCATGCCGACTTTGTATGCCCCACGGCGACACCCAACGAGCTGAAGGCTCGTGCGCAGCGCCTGATGGGCGAGGAGGAGACCATCACCGCCGACGATGTGCTCAACATCGATAACCTCGAGATTAACCTGGCTACCTACCAGGTGACACTCGACGACGAGCCCATCGACCTGACGCTGATGGAGTACTCGCTGCTGAGCTTTTTGGCGACGCATCCCAACCGTGCCTACAGCCGCGAAGTGCTGCTGCACCGCGTGTGGGGTTTTGAGTACTGCGGCGGCACGCGCACCGTCGACGTGCACATTCGACGTATCCGCTCTAAGGTGGGCCCGCAGATCGCGGCGCACATTACCACCGTCCGCGGCGTGGGCTATCTGTTTAAGGACTAGCTTTTCACCGCAAAGGGGGCAGGCGCCTTCGTGGTGGTTTTGCCGCATGCGTGGATCCCTTTCGAGTTTGCAGCAGAACTTAAGCATTCCTTAAAGATTGCGTTCTCATACACGTTCGCCCGCATATTGGGGTACAACTCAACGTGAACAATGATGGCCCGCCACATGTTTGGCGGGCCTTTGGTTATTAGACGAAAGGATCGCAGTCATGAGCGAGAACGATTCCCAGCGTCCCCAGGATGTGGGCAACGCTGGCGAGACCCAGCAGCAGCCGCGCGTGCAGGTGGAGTCGACGCCTGCCGACGGCAACATTCCCTACGTGCAGGCCTACGACACACGGACCGGCCAGCCGCTGGGTGGTCAGCAGGTTGTAAACAAGCACACGGTGGTCAAGACCAAGACCAAAAAGCTGCCGATCTTTATTACGGCGCTCGCCGGCTGCGCCTGCGGCGCCCTGCTGGTCATCGCGCTCATTATGAGTGGCACGCTCAACATTGGCGGCGGAAAGAATGTCGTGACGGCGGGTGCTTCGGGTTCATCGACGCAAAAGATTACGATCGACTCCGAGGACACCACGCTTGCCGAGGCCGTTTCTGCCAAGGCCCTGCCCTCCGTCGTTTCCATCACCGCCACTTCGAGCGGTAGCCAGAATGGCTCGCTTTCGCAGTCTGCCGACGAGTCGGATGGTTCGGGCAGCGTCGGTTCGGGCGTGGTGCTCGATACCGAGGGCCACATCCTCACCAACAACCATGTGGTCGATGGTTACGATCAGTACGTGGTTACCATGGACGACGGTACCACCTACGAGGCCGAGTTCGTGGGCAACGACGCCTCGAGCGACCTGGCCGTCATCAAGCTCAAGGATGCTGACGCCTCCAAGCTCACCCCGATCGAGATTGGTGATTCCTCCAAGCTCAACGTGGGCGAGTGGGTCATGGCGATCGGCTCGCCGTTCGGCAACGAGCAGTCTGTCTCCACGGGCATTGTCTCGGCGCTCTATCGCTCCACGGCCATGAGCTCTACCAGCGGCAACACCATCTATGCCAACATGATTCAGACCGATGCCGCCATCAACCCGGGCAACTCCGGCGGCGCGCTCGTTAACGACAATGGCGAACTCGTGGGTATTAACTCTCTTATCGAGAGCTACTCGGGCTCCAGCTCGGGCGTGGGCTTTGCCATTCCGGTCAACTATGCCAAGAACATCGCCGACCAGATCATCGACGGCAAGACGCCGGTTCACCCGTACCTGGGCGCCACGCTTTCGAGCGTCAACGCGCTCAACGCCCGCACTAACAATCTCGGCACCGATAGCGGCGCGTATGTGGCAAGTGTCGTCGAGGACGGTCCTGCCGCCAAGGCTGGCATCCAAGAGGGCGATGTCGTCACCAAGCTGGGTGACGATGAGATTACGAGCGCCGATGGCCTGATTATCGCGCTGCGCAGCCACGAGGTGGGCGAGAAGGTCGAGATCACGCTCGTGCGCGGCAAGGAAGAGAAAAAGGTCACGGTCGAGCTGGGTTCTGATGAGGAGCTGCAGAACCAGCAGCAGAACGACAGCGCGACCGACACCGGCAACGGCGGCATTACCGACGAGCAACTGCGCCAGTACCTGGAAGAACTGCTGGGCCAACAGGGTCAGGGGCAAGGCTACGGTCAGGGTTTCTAACGAGCTGTATCGCACATATCGAAGCCAGAGGGGCTGTTCCGCCAGCGCGGGACAGCCCCTCTTCTCTTATTGATCCGTTGGGGACGGAGGAAAACGGATCATTTAGAAATGGCAAGGGCATGGTTCGGAAGGGCTTGGACAGTTAGTTCAGATTTGTATAAAACGGGTGCGGTCAGAGGCGTGTTTTGAGCGGTTTTGAAATGAAAGACGGGCCGAGATGGGTGTCTCGAAGACGGAAGCAAACCTAATTTGCCGTTCAGAACGATTGATTGGGGCGAAAAGCCGATATTTCAGCTCGATTCGGCGCGCGTAATTATACAAATCTGAACTAACTGTCCAACCCTGGTCCGGTCGCTGCCAATTCGGTGCGGTTTGAGACTGCTATTCGGCCCCATCGCGACCGGTGGTACTCTTGTATCCGTTTGAAATCGAGCGAAGGAGTGCCGCTATGGAGCAATCGAGCCTGTTTGGTGACGGCGTGGACATCGATACCGAAACGCCAGCGAGCACGGATACCGCTGCGCCGGCCGATACCCGTGCCCAGGCGGCAGCGCGCGCGGCTGAGTTGCGCCACGAGCTCGACTACCATGCTTACCGCTACTACATGCTCGATGCGCCCGAGATCACGGACGCTGCCTTTGACAAAATGCTCGTTGAGCTGCAGGAAATCGAGGCTGCCTACCCCGACCTGGTGACGCCCGACAGCTATACCCAGCGCGTGGGCGGCTACGTGAGCGAGCAGTTTACGCCGGTCACGCACATGGCACGCATGTATTCCATGGACGATGCCATGGATCTGGACGAGCTCGACGCATGGCTCCAGCGCACCGAGGATGCGCTCGGTGCCGGTAGCGTTACCTATACCTGCGAGCTTAAGATCGACGGCCTGGGCGTCGCGCTTACCTACCAAAACGGCACCTTCGTACGCGCCGCCACGCGCGGTGACGGCACCACGGGCGAGGACGTATCGCTCAACGTGCGCACTATCAAGGATGTGCCCATGCACCTATCCGAGCCGGCGCTCGCCCATATGGGCACCGACCGCGAGCGCACCATCGAGGTACGCGGCGAGGTGTACATGCCCAAGGGCAGCTTTGTTCGTCTGAATGAAGAGGCCGATGCCGAGGGCCGCGACCCCTTCGCCAACCCGCGCAACGCCGCTGCCGGATCCTTGCGCCAGAAGGATCCCAAGGTCACGGCGCGCCGCGACCTGGCCACCTTTATCTATGCCATCGCCGATACCGATCCGCTGCACGTCCACAGCCAGCGCGAGTTTCTGGACTGGTTGCGTAGCGCCGGCTTTAGCGTCAACCCTAACGTGGCTCGTTGTGCCACGCCGGCCGAGGTCCACGAGTTCTGTGCCCAGGCGCTCGAGCACCGCGGCGACCTGGATTACGACATCGACGGCGTGGTCGTAAAGGTCGACAGCTTCCAGCAGCAGCTCGACCTGGGCTTTACCGCTCGCGCACCACGCTGGGCCATTGCCTTTAAGTTTCCGCCCGAGGAAAAGCAGACCATTCTGCGCGAAATTCGCATCCAGGTGGGCCGCACCGGTGTGCTCACGCCGGTCGCCGAGTTCGACCCGGTGACGGTTGCCGGCTCCACCATCGCGCGCGCCACGCTGCACAACATCGACGAGATCCGCCGCAAAAACGTGCGCGAGGGCGATACCATCATCGTGCACAAGGCGGGCGACGTTATCCCCGAGGTCGTGGGTCCGGTGCTCGACAAGCGTCCGGCCGATTCGGTCGACTGGTATATGCCCGAGGTCTGCCCCGTGTGCGGTAGCCCCGTGGTCCACGAGGATGGCGAGGTGGCTTACCGCTGCGTGTCCATCGACTGCCCCGCACAGCTCAAGGAGCGCCTGCTCCACTGGGTGAGCCGCGGCTGCATGGACGTCGATGGCCTAGGCGACGAGATCGTCGACAAGATGATCGCCGCCGGCCTGATCCACGATGTCGCAGACTTCTACCAGCTCACGGTCGACGACATCGCAGGCCTGGACACGGGGCGCACCTATGCCAGCTCCAACAGCAGAAAGGGCGTTAAGAAGGGCGACCCCATTCCGGTAGGCCTCAAGACGGCCGAAAAGATCGTCGCCGAGCTCAACAAGTCCAAGAGTCAGCCGCTCGGTCGCGTGCTGTTTGCCCTGGGCATCCGTCACGTGGGCAAGAGCGTGGGGGAGGTCATCGCCGAGCGATTCCTGTCGATTGACAAGCTTATCTTGGCGAGTGAAGAGGATATTGCCGAGTGCGAGGGCATCGGCCCCAAGATTGCGGCGAGCGTCAAGCAGTTCCTGGCCGTGCCCGAGAACCTTGCCGTCCTGGAACGTCTGCGCCAGGCGGGCCTGTCGCTCGAGGTCGATTTGGGCGCCGCGCACGCGCAAGCCGCAGCCGACGCTGGCGTGGCAGGCGAGCTCGCCGACGCACAGCCGCTCGCGGGTCTGACCTTCGTGCTGACAGGCACGCTCGTCAACCGCACGCGCGACGAGGCGGGCGCGGCGCTCAAGGTGCTCGGCGCCAAGGTCTCGGGCAGCGTATCAAAGAAGACGAGCTATCTGGTTGCCGGTCCCAAAGCGGGTTCCAAGCTTACCAAGGCCGAGCAGCTGGGCGTACCCGTGCTGGACGAGGACGCACTCGAGCAGATCCTGGCTACCGGTGAGGTGCCCCAGGCTTAAGGCATCAATAGTCAAATTGAAGAACCGCCCGAAAGCGCGATGCCTTCCGGGCGGTTCTTGCTTTGTTGGGGAAACCGGCATCGTGATCTGCGTCACGTAGGTCGCGGGGTCGTCGCTGATGATGTCGTCAATGAGGGCGATTTCGCGTTGCCCCGCTACGCTGCTAACTTGTCAAAAGCCCCGCGCCGGTTGAGCACGGTAAACGCGACAACACAGATGACTGCCGACAGAATCGACCCGCACGGCGAGGCAATGCCCATGGGAAACAGTGTGTCGGAATAGGCGTTCGACAGCAGCCAAGCGCCTGGCACGCGAATAAGTGCCACGGCCAGCACGTTGTGCGCAAAGCCGATGTAGCTCTTGCCATATGCAGCGAAAAAGCCGCTAAAGCAAATGTGGATGCCGGCAAAAATCGCGTCGAAAATATAGCTGCGCATATAGCCGGTGCCGGCAGCGACTACTGCAGCGTCCTTGGCAAAAAAGCCAATAAACGCCGGCGCCACCAGCCACATCAGCACCGTGATCAGGCAGCCGTACACCACCGAGATGGTCATGGCGTCTTTGAGCACCTGACGCGCACGGTCGCCCTTGCCCGCGCCGGCGTTTTGCGCCGTGAGTGCGCTGACGGTGGCGCCCATGGAACTCGGTACAATGAACAAAAAGCTGATCATCTTTTCGACCAGGCCCACGGCGGCGGCGTCGACCAGGCCGCGATGGTTGGCGATGACGGTGATAAACATAAACGCCACCTGGATGCAGCCGTCCTGCACGGCCACGGGCACGCCGATCTTAAGGATGCTGCCGAGCACCTCGGGCTGGGGACGCAGGTCGCTACGCTTAACGTGGATGTTCGTACGGCGGCTCTTAAGCCACACGAGCGCGAGGGCAACGCTTGCCGTCTGGGCGGTTACCGTGCCGAGTGCCGCACCCACGGGGCCGAGCCCCAAGTGGCCGATAAACAGAAAATCGAGCGCGATGTTGATGATGCACGCCACGCCGATCACGTACATGGGCGAGCGCGAATCGCCCAGCCCGCGAAAGATGGCCGAGAGGATGTTGTATGCGGCGATAAACGGAATGCCGACAAAGCAGATGCGCAGGTAGGCGGCGGTTCCTTCGACTGCCTCGGCTGGCGTGCCAATAAGTGCCACGATCTGCGGGCACAGTGCGAGCAGGATGGCTGCCAGCACTACCGAGACACCCATAAACAGCGTGATGGTGTTGCCGATGACGGTCTCGGCGCGATCGAAGCGGCGCGAGCCCACGGCGTGGCCGACGATAACCGTCGTTCCCATGGCCAGACCCACGAGCGTCACGGTAATGATATAGAGCGTCTGTGCGCCATTGCCCACGGCGGTGATGCCGGCGGCACCGCTAAACTGCCCCATCATGTACAGGTCGGCCATGCCGTAGAGCATCTGCAAAAAGTACGAGAGCATATAGGGCAGGGCAAAGACCGCGATGGTCTTAAGGACATTGCCGCGTGTGAGGTCGTGTTCCATAGGTGGGGCTTTCTGGCTGGGTCTGTTTCCGTACCAGTGTAGTGAAAACCCTACAACGATTGTAGCGTCAAGGTTTGCGTGTTGAGGATGGGCTTGGGAAGCCGGTCTTGCTCAAAGCGACCTGTCCTGTCGTACGGGTGTCGGCATGATTCTCTCGTGGGGGTATTATGTTTTTCGAAGAATAAAACGCCGCGTGAGGGGAGGGCTGCGTGGACGGGCACGTGCAGCATGACGGTTTTGGCCGCGATATCAACTACCTGCGCATCGCCGTTACCGACAAGTGCAATTTCCGCTGCATCTATTGCATGCCGGCCGATGGCGTGGCGCCCCGTGCACACGACGAGTTACTCAGCGCCGAGGAAATCGCCCGCTTTGTGCGCTTGATGGCGGGGGAGGGCATTCGCCGCGTGCGCCTGACGGGCGGCGAGCCGCTGGTCAGCCGCCGTATTATTCCGCTTATTCGCGACATCCGCGCGATCCCTCAGATCGAGGACATCTCGCTCACCACCAACGGCGCCCTGCTGCCCAAGCTGGCGCCGCAGCTCAAAGATGCCGGGCTTAACCGCGTCAACATCTCGCTCGACACGCTCGACCCTACGCTCTTTGGAAAGATCACGCGCCTGGGTCGGCTCGAGCAGACCATGGCCGGCATCGACGCGGCGCTGGCTTGGGGCTTTGAGCCCGTTAAGGTCAACTGCGTTGTTGTGCGCCGGCTCAACCAGGATGTGGCGGCCCTCGCGCGGCTCACGCTCGACCGTCCCATCCACCTGCGCTTTATCGAATATATGCCCATCGGCGACGAGCACACGAGCTCGCATTGCGCTGTGGACCCGCATGCGCCCGCGCTCAATCCCGAGCTGTGGGACGCGAGCGATACCGTGCCGAGTGACGAGCTGCGGGCGCGCATCAATGCCGGGGCCACCGCGACGGGACTGGGCGAGCTCGAGCCGCTCGACATCAACGACGCTCCTGCCGGCGCGGGCCCTGCGCGCTATTGGCGCGTTCCGGGCGCGGCGGGAACGGTTGGCTTCATTAGCGCCATGTCCAACCATTTTTGTGCGAATTGCAACCGTCTGCGCCTGACGGCCGATGGCAACGTGCGTCCGTGCCTGTTTAGCGATGCCGAGTATTCGGTGCGCGACGCCCTGCGCCGTGGTGATGATATGCAGGTACTTTCGATTTGGCGCGATGCCGTGGCCCACAAACCGCAGGAACACGCGATAATTGAGGGCACGCAACGATTTATGTCCCAAATCGGAGGATGATCATATGGCCAAGAGCAGGTACGCCGACGCCACCAAGGCCGCTCGCAGGGCCGCGATGTCTGCCCACAAAGTCACGGCCGCGGCGAATGCTGGCAACGCCGACGCGTCCACGCAGCCGACTTCCGGCGCGGCCACCGAACCCGCCCGTGACGCACGTCGCAACGAGCTGACGCACGTGGACGCCAAGGGCGAGGTGCGCATGGTCGATGTGTCCGACAAGGTCGAGACCCATCGCATCGCCATCGCCGAGGGCACCATCCTCATGCATCCCGAGACACAGGCCATGGTGCTGCAGGACCGCGCCAAAAAGGGCGACGTGCTTGCCTGCGCGCGCGTGGCGGGCATCATGGCCATCAAACGCACGAGCGACATCATTCCCATGTGCCATCCGTTGCTCATTACCAAGAGCAAGTGCGACATTGCGCCCATCGCTCCGGCGGGGACGCCAGCCGAGGACATGCCCGAGGGCTGGGCACCGGCGCGCGCGGACGGGCAGGTTGGCTTTCACGTACTGGTTACGGCCGGCGTGACGGGCAAGACGGGTATCGAGATGGAGGCCCTGACCGGCGCGAGTGCCGCGTGTCTAACGATCTATGACATGTGCAAGGCGGTCGATCGCGGTATGGAGATCGTCGACGTGCGTCTGTTGCACAAGGAGGGCGGCCGCTCGGGCGTGTGGGACCGCGCAGAGCGTCAGGCCGCTGCTGTTGAGGCCGTGGCCACTGACGGTGCCGCACCCGCGAGCGCACCCGTCGCCGTCGCGCCCGCAGCTCCGACACCGGCCGTCCCCGCGATCGCGTTTATCGGCTACCAAAACTCGGGCAAGACCACGCTCGTCGAGAAGGTTATCGCCGAGCTCACCCGTCGCGGCCTGCGCGTGGGTTCGCTCAAGCATCACGGGCACCACGGCTTTGATATCGACGTGCCCGCTAAGGATACCTGGCGCCATCACCAGGCCGGATCCAAGCACGTGGGCCTCATCTGCGCCACGCGCTGGGCGGAGTACGCCGACACGCGCGAGGAGGACGAGATGCCCGCGCGCGAGCTGCTGTCGCGTTACAACGATGTCGACGTGGTGATCATCGAGGGCTACAAGACCGAGGGCTTCGACAACATCGTGGTCGCGCGCTCCGGTGTCGACCGTCTGCGCGGCAAGAGCTCGCTCGACCTGGTCGACGGCCGCACGCTGGCCCTTGCCTGCAACGAAGCCCTGGCACGCCAGGCCTTCGACGCAGGCTTTGCGACCCGAGCCATCAACATCAACGACGCCCGCGCCATCTGCGACCTTATCCAAGACCATCTGGCCTAAAACCTGCCACAAAGGGACAGAACCTGCCAAAAAGGGACAGGTTTATTTTGTCAGGTTTTATCTGGGCAAACGTCATTTCCACCACAGAGGAGCCAGGCACCTTTGTGGTGGTTTTTGCTTTGGTAGATTTTTGTGACATGCCTTACAATCTACCAAGTAGTTCATGACGGGCGAAAAACGGAGAGAAGGGTCCTGATGCGTCCTTAATGTTTCATGCGGATAGATTGATTTGACAGACGGCGGCGAATGTCCACCGCCCGTATTCGTATGAAACGAGGAGTCTCCGTGCTCGTATCTCTTCTCTCAAAACCTCACCCTTCGTTGTCCGCGCAGGCTAAGCACCTGGTGGCAATGCGCTTCCTCATATATACCGGCTTTCAGACCAGCTACTTTATCGGTGTTATCGGAACACTCACCTATGCGGACGGCGCTTCGGTCGTTGCGACATCGCTTGCCGTCCTGTTTATGAACGTCTTCGTGATTCTGGGATCCTTTGCGGGTGGAGCGGCGCTTGACGCTTGGGGTCCGTGCCGGCATTTCCGGGCGAGTATCTTCGGCACGTTGGCAACCGGCGCGGCGATTATCGCCTTTGGCAGCGCGACCGGAACAGTCCTTGCCGGCGCGGTGCTCCTGGGCTTTGTGATAGGATTCGCCCAGCCCGTCGCCACGTCCTATCCGGCGTATCTCACCGACGACCCCGTCGAGCTCAAAGACATCAACTCCGCCATCGCCATGCTCTCCAACGTGAGCATTATCGTCGGCCCCACACTGGGCGGCTTTGTCGCGGCGGCTGCATCGTCACACGCGGTGTTTTTGCTCATGATGATCTTTACCGTACTGGCGCTCGTCGCCGGTTGGGGCTTTAGGCCGCAAGCAGGTCGCGTGGCCGCGCGCGAAAGTGCTCCCGCGGATAGCAGCACAACGGCAAGTACTGCCATTCAAAGCTCCGACTCTAATAAATCCACCCGCGCCACCTTCGTGACCAGCATCAAGACAGTCTTTACCAGCAGCGTCCTCGCCCTGCTGTTCTGCATTATTTTCCTTTCGAACTTTGGCTATGGCGCCTTCGATCCACTGGAGTCATTCTTCTACCGTGATGTCCTGCATGTCGGTGTCGAGTGGATGGGCTGGCTCTCGTCCGCCTGCGGCGTGGGCGCGGTGCTGGGCGCCGTGGTCGCGCTCCGCTTGCCGCCGCACCTGGTCAACCTTAAGACGCTGCTTGTGGCGCTTCTGTCCGTGGGTCTGGGAAGTTTGCTCTATGTGGGGACACCGTACGTGGGCGTAGCCCTTGTCGGCCAGATTGCCCTGGGCGTGGCCTGGGGCGTCGTCAACCCGCTCCACAACACGATCGTGCAAACGACGGCCCCGCTCGAACAGCTCGGTCGCGTCAACTCGGTCATGGGCTTTGGCAATATGTTCGCCGGCGTGGCGCCGCTGGCGATTGCCCCGTGGCTGGCGGCGACGTTTGGCGTGCAGCAGACGCTCATCGGGGCGGGTATGGTCGTGACGGCGGTTCCCGCGGCACTGCTGCTGTTTGGACGCCGGCATTTGGATCGTGCCGCAAAGCAGTAAAAACCATCACAACATTCGATGAAAATCGCGATTTTGCCGAATAACGTCGAATGTTGTGATGGTTTGCGCCCCGGGTCATGCCATCCTGCGGATCCGGCCACCACAAAGGGGCCAGGCACCTTTGTGGCGGTTTTTGCTATGGACGGTGCGGTTTCGCTGCAGAACCGCCGGCCCGCCGCCTGCCAACCGCTGCCCTCGTTACGTTTTCGCTGCATTTGGGTAAAGCGCCTGCTCCAAGCCGGCGTTGCCTTGTATACTAGAGCGGTTTAACTGTTATGCGGAAGGGAGCGCCTATGGCACTCAGCGAGAAAGACGTGCGCGGTATCGCCGAGTACGCAAAGATCGCACTGACCGATGACGAGCTCGCCCAGATGACGTCCTACATGAACGATGCCGTCCAGATGCTCGAGCCCGTCTTGCAATATGACTTGCCCGACGTGGAGCCCACGTTCCATCCCATCGGAAGCCTGTCCAACGTGATGGGCGATGACCTGCGCGAGCCCGAGCGCGACCTGCCGCTCGACGTCGCGCTCGAAAACGCCGGCAGCGCGCGCGACCGCTACTTCCGCGTGCCGTCCATTTTGGGAGAGGGGGAGAGCGAGTAATGGCGCAGAGCTTCGATTCCCTTACCGCTGTCCAGATTGCCACGGGCGTTGCCGCGGGCGACTTTACCGCTACCGAGGTGGCCCAGGCCTCCCTTGCCGCCATCGAGGCGCGCGAGGGCGGGGTCCAGGCATTCCTGCAGGTGGCGCCCGAGCTCGCGCTCGAGGCCGCCGCGCGCGTAGATGCCGATCGTGCCGCAGGTAAGCCGCTGCCCCCGCTCGCGGGCGTGCCGCTGGCCATCAAGGACAACATGAACCTTGTGGGCACGCGCACCACCTGCGCTTCCCGCATGCTCGAGAACTACCAGAGCGTCTACACCGCCACCTGCGTCCAGCGCATGCTCGATGCCGGCTGCCTGCCCATGGGCAAGGCCAACATGGACGAGTTTGCCTTTGGCAGCTCCACCGAGAGCTCGGCGTTCCACCGCACCAACAACCCCTGGGATACCGAGCGCGTGCCCGGCGGCTCCTCGGGCGGCTCCGCTGCCGCTGTCGCCGCGGGCGAGGTCGCGCTCTCGCTGGGCTCGGACACCGGCGGCTCCATTCGCCAGCCGGCGTCGCTGTGCGGCGTGGTGGGCTTTAAGCCCACGTATGGCGCCGTGAGCCGTTACGGCGTGGTCGCCTTTGGCTCGTCGCTCGACCAGGTGGGCCCCTTCGGCCGCACGGTCGAGGATGTCGCGCTGGCCATGAACGCGCTTACCGGCGCGGGCCACGATCCGTACGACTGCACCAGCCAGGATTGCGCCGTCGACTTTACCGAGCATCTCAACGACAGCATCGAGGGTAAGCGCGTGGGTATCATCCCCGCGTTTATGGAGGCCGAGGGCCTGACGTCCGAGGTCAAGGCCGCTGTTCAGCGCGCCGCCCAGGAGCTGCAGAACCAGGGCGCCGAGCTGGTCGAGGTCGACCTGCCGCACCTGGATGCCGCCATCGCCGCCTACTACGTCATCGGCCCGGCCGAGGCGTTCTCCAACCTGGCCCGCTTCGACGGTATTCGCTACGGCTATCAGGAGGAGGGCTGCGCCAACCTGTCCGACCAGAGCTCGCTGTCGCGCGCCCACGGCTTTGGCGCCGAGGCCAAGCGCCGTCAGATGCTCGGCGCCTACCTGCTGAGCTCGGGCGTGTACGACAAGTATTACTACGCTGCGCAAAAGGCCCGCACGCTCATCACGCAGGACTACGACACCGCGTATGCCAAGGTGGACACCATCCTCATGCCCGCCTCGCCGCGCACGGCCTTTAAGTTTGGCGAGATCAGCGACCCCACGCAGATGTACCTCTCCGACCTGTACACCATCTCGCTCAACATTTGCGGCAACGGTGGTATCTCGGTGCCGCTGGGCTTGGGCGAGGATACTCAGCTGCCCGTTTCTGCCCAGCTGGTGGGTCCGGCGTTTAAGGACCGTCAGCTGCTCACGTTTGCCCGCGCCCTTGAACGCGGCTTTGCCGATGCCGCCACGGGTGCGCCCGCGCTTTCCGTCGCGCCCGATTTTGCCGGGAAGGGAGGCGAGCTGTAATGAAGGAGCTTTCCGAGGTCCTGCAGGATTGGGAGGCCGTGATCGGCCTGGAGATTCATACCGAGCTCACCGCACTCGATACCAAGATGTTCTGTAACTGCAAGCTCAGCCACGATGACGAGCCCAACGCCAACGTGTGTCCGGTGTGCTTGGGCCTGCCCGGCGCCCTGCCGGTGCCCAACAAGCGCGCCATCGAGAGCATCGTTAAGGCCGGCCTCGCCACCAACTGCGAGATCAAGCGCCACTCGATGTTCTACCGCAAGCACTACTTCTATCCCGATATGGCCAAGAACTTCCAGACCACGCAGGGTCCGGTCGCCTTTGCCATGTACGGTCACCTGGACCTGGACGTGACTGGTCGCGGTGCTGCAGAGCGCCCCGATTGCGCGTTTGGCGAGGCCGAGGCCCAGAGCCTGGCGAGCGCCTCGGCCAACGCCGAGGGCCTGTCTACGTCCATGACGTCGACCATGCGCGAGGGCAATCAGCGTGCCGGCCATCTGGCCAGCTATGACGCGTCCAACCTGCAGATGCCCGAGCGTCGCGAGGACGGTTCCTACACGGTGCCCATCCGCATCCTGCGCATCCACATGGAGGAGGACGCTGCCAAGATGGTGCACGTGGGCGGTGCCGAGGGCCGCATTACCGCCGCGGCCGAGTCGCTCGTCGACTACAACCGCTGCGGCACGCCTTTGATTGAGCTCGTGACTGAGCCCGACTTGCGTACGCCTGAGGAGGCTCGCCTGTTTATGGAAAAGCTCCGTCGCATCTTTGTGACGCTGGGCATTTCGGACTGCTCCATGGAGAAGGGTTCCATGCGCTGCGACGGCAACGTGTCGCTGCGCCGCCGCGGCGAGACCAAGCTGGGTACCAAAACCGAGCTTAAGAACCTCAACTCGTTTAAGAGCCTGCACGACGGCCTTGCCTACGAGATTTGCCGCCAGGCCGAGGTGCTCGAGGAGGGCGGCATTATCTATCAGGAGACCCGCCACTGGGAGCCCAGCCGCAAGCGTACCGTGGTCATGCGTGTGAAGGAGACGGCTGACGACTATCGTCTGTTCCCCGACCCCGACTTGGCGCCGTTCGATCTGGACGACGAGTTCATCGATCGCTGCCGAGGTGAGATTCCCGAGCTGCCCGATACCAAGCGCGCCCGTTTTGAGGCCGATTTTGGCATTAAGGCGGCCGATGCCGAGCAAATCGCCGGTGACCCGGAGTTTGCCGAGTTCTTTGAGGCCTCCGCTGCCGGTATGGCTGGCAAGGAGGCCCAGACGGTTGCAAACTTGCTGGTGAACGAGATGATCGCCTACCTTAAGGGCGCGGGCGTGTCGCTCGCCGAGTCCGGCATCGCGCCGGCTCAGGTGGCAGCGCTTGCCAAGCTGCTGGCGACCGATGCCATCAGCTCCAACCAGGCTCATGAGGTCTTTGAGGCCATGGCCCAGACCGGCGACGACCCCAACAAGATCGTCGACGAGCGCGGTATGCGTCAGGTGAGCGATGCCGGCGCACTGCAGCCGATTGTGGACGAGGTGCTGGCAAACTGTGCCGAGCAGGCACAGCAGTATCGTGACGGCAACCAGAAGGTCATCGGCTTTTTGGTGGGCCAGTGCATGAAGGCGAGCCGCGGCAAGGGTAACCCAAAGCTCTTCAACGAGTTGCTGAGAACCTCGCTCTCGTAAGCGGGAACCGAGGGGCCGGGCGCAGGGCCTTGCCTCTCAATTTCGGACAGTCCTGACTCACGACGGAGGCGCCACTGGCGCCTCCTGTTCGTGCGGAACTCATTGAGAGGCAAGGCCCTGCGCCCGGCCCCTCGGTTCCGTGGCGACTCGGCCGTTCTGGTCAGTCGGGCTGAATGGAAATAGAGTGAATGGGCGCGCCGTTGGCGCGCCCATTGTTTTTGAAGGGAACTCATTTTGAGCAAGCGCCCGCCCTGCCGGGGCTCCCGGGTTCCGTGGCGACTCGGCCGTTCTGGTCAGTCGGGCTGAATGGAATTTGGTGAATGAGGGTGCCGTTGGCACCCTCATTTTTTTGTGGATGTGGCGCAGGGACGGTCCCTTGGTCACATTTTTGGGCTGTGGAAAGCGAAACTTAATACTTTTCCCGAGAAGTGAACGACCTTATTTGGACCTCTGAAGCATCGACACTATTTGGACGCTGTTTCCTGCGGTTTTGCCGAGTTTTCCCTGCGGTTTTGTTACTAAAAAATGCGGATGCTTCAGGGGTCCGATTTTGCTCGTTCACTTCTCGGGAAAAGTATTAGACCTCGATTTGCTGGGACGGGGGAGAGTCTTTCTTGGATGCCGGAGATGTACGTTGCGGCAGACCGATTGTCGAAAGTCGGTCGGTCTGCACCCTAAGATTTCCAGAAAGTTAACCATTTTTGACCTTAATAGTTAGTACTACTTAACTATTATCCAAAAGGGTGCTCATGCAAACTTATTCACTTGGGTGCTGAGGCACCGTGCCGTGTCCAATGCGGCAAAAGGGAGAAGCAACATGAAGAGGCCGACGTTTAACACCCTGCTTGTCGGTGGCGGTTTTCTGCTTGGTACGGCTGGCATCAAGCTGCTCGCCAGCGCTCCGGTAAAGAATGCCTGCGTGCAGGGCATTGCGTGCGGCATGCTGCCGTCGAGTACATCGTGGCGCACGGCATCGCTTCGTCCATCGAAGGGCGTCGCGCCATCATCGGTTCCGCGCACTTTGACCGATACGGATCTTGCTGCGATCGTGCGCCTGCGCCGTATGAGCCAGGGCCTCGTTGATCGTCTGACGAGCTCCTACTCTAAGGTGATGCTCACCAACTCGGCGCTCTTGGCACTGGGCAGTACCGGCGCGATTGCCTCGCAGGCATCGTCGCTGCTGCACAACGGCTCGACGATCGCCTACAGCCCGAGCAACGCGAAGGCTTACCTGCGTTAGCAGACGTGTTTGCCCACGTTATCTGGCCTGCGCCCAGACGGCATCGGTGTCGTCCGGGCGCAGGCCTTGTGCATCTGACCCCAATTGATAGCGTCTCTATATAGTGTTGCTATCGAGGATAGCAATTGAAGGGAGCGAGAGCGCCGTGGGTGCTGCTAGCGGCATGGCGCAGGTGAACGTTTGCGTGGATCGCCAGGTCAAGAACCGTGCCGAGGAGGCGCTGCGGCTTTCGGGCGGGTCACTGCCCGAGCTCATCAAAAAGGTGGTGGCCAAGGTAGCGCAGGGTGGCGGTTCGTGCGAAGAGGTGTTGTCGGCCGTTGACGACCAACCGCCTAGTGCTGGTGGCACCTCGCCGTTTGTCGCATCATGGGCGGCGGTGGATCGGCTTTACGCGGACCTGGGCATCGATACATCATCTGCGTCTGATGACCGCAGCTGGGACACAGTCTATTCCGAAGCCATGGATGAGCATTATCGCCAAAAGGGGATGATCCTGTGAGTGGAGGTCCCCTTAGGATCATGGTGGATGCCAACGTATGGGTCGATTCGTTTTGCGCCGACCATACCGAGTCGCTTGCCGCGCGTACGTTTATTGGGCAGGCGACGGAGACGGGGGCGTTGCTGTTCTTTCCGGTGCATATCGCCAAGGACGTGCTGTACGTTGTCCAACACGAGCCGAAGCGTAGCGTTCTTGCCGGCGGGGGAGCGCTCGACGAGGCATCTGTCCGTGCAATTGGCGATGCGGCGTCGGCGTTTGTTCGGAACATGACCGAAAACGCCACGGCCGTGGGCGCTGATGCATCGGACCTTTGGCTGGCCGACAAATACTTAGCGCTCCATCGCGATTACGAGGACAACTTGGTGCTCGCCGCGTGCAAGCGCGCGCAGATCGATTACTTGGTGACCAACAATCGCAAGCTGCTCGAACATGCCGATCTTGCAGCAAAGACCCCGCGCCAAATGATGCCGATTCTAGCTTTGGCCGAACGTGGTGGCGCGGCTATCGGTTAGCGCGAACTGTTTGCGTGGCCTTCGGAACGTCGGCGCTCAGAAGGCCACGCATCCTTTAATTACAAAAGCGCTGCCTTGATGACGGGAGCTTCGACGAACTTCTCGGCGGCCTTTTCGTCGGAATCGTTTAGTGCTGCTAGACTGCGGTAGACCCACTCGTTGACCTGGGTGTTCTTGACGCCTGCGGTCTGCATAAGGGCGCCTACCTCGCGGATTGCTGCAAGCAGATCGGCTTTGGGACCCGCGAGCTCGACCTCGATGCCGTGGTAGGCGGCCACGCCGCGGTTCTCGCTCACGTGGTCGATAAAGCCCGCGACGGTCTCAAACTGCTGGGCGAGAGCTGCATCATCGTCAGCGTTCAGCGCGACGAGTGCGTTTGATACCGTGAGGGCGGGATGTCCGCAGGGGACAAAGCCTTCGATGACATCCATAGCTTCGGTAATGGTTGAGCCCAGGCCTGCGAGGGCATTGACGAGTTGCTGCTTGGTATCCATAACTGTCCTTTCGACGGGTCAATTTTGCTTGGCGAAAATATACGTGACGCGTTCAGTGGCAAAAATGCGAAGTATGGTTCACATTAGGGTCTTCACAGCTCGTGCATAGAGCAGCTGTCTGCCTTTAGAACGTGGTAAGATAGCTATCCACGAGCGGGGTTTACCCCGCGTGTTCCTTGAAAAGTCGACGGCTATCGGGTGTTTGCAGGCCCGATACCATCCAGACTTTCCCAACATTCGGGGGCGACTGGTTTCGACACGATAGCTCTGAGAGAGGAAGCAAGCCGAGGTCTCCTCGCCTCGTTAAACAGGGGTACCGTCAAATTGAATTGACAACAACTCTTCTTTTGAGCCTATGGCTCTCGCTGCTTAGTTTATAGCGGCGCGTCAACCCGGTGATTTCCCCGACACCGGCGCGACGTCATGTTAGGGGAATGCTCCCGCGCACGTAATCGGTATGGCGCGGGCTAAGACCGAACCGGTTGGGATGCCGCGAGCGTGTCGCTGCGCGCAAAGCGTCCGAGACTAAACCAGCGACTGAGCTTGGAGATGCCAATCAGGGGGCTTTCGTGGACCGGAGTTCGATTCTCCGCGCCTCCACCAATAGCTACAGGCAGGTAGGTAAACGCACCTACCTGCTTTTTTATTACTTATAGATACCGCGGAGAATCGAACTCTATGCAGGGCGCGGGCGTAAAGAAAACGCGTAAGCGTTTTTAGCCCGCGGGCGAGGACGCCGGCAGGCGGCCGAAGCCGGTGCGGATTTGCGAAGCAAATACGCGGATTCTCCGCGCAAAGCCTCAACTTTATATGGACGCGATGTTATCGAATCTCAGCCTGCCATGCGCCGCATCAACGGAACCCCAAACCCGCGGAGAACCGAACTCTGTGCAGGGCGCGGGCGTAAAGAAAACGCGTAAGCGTTTTTAGCCCGCGGGCGAGGACGCCGGCAGACGGCCGAAGCCGGTGCGGATTTGCGAAGCAAATACGCGGATTCTCCGCGCAAAGCCTCTACAAGGTGGAGTAGTCAATTTGGGACGGGGCTATTTTAGCTACCCCTATAAGCCAGTCGATATTAGTTCCGATCCCCAATAATTCGTCGACAGTCAAAGGGCAGCTAAAATAGCCCCGTCCCAAATTGACTACTCACGTTGACGCCTCAAGCGGAAGTTGCATCCCAGAATCTACGCTCAGAATGGGATGCATTTTCCGGATGGGTTGTTGGCGGAAAGTCCATCCCGGAATCGCCCCCCAGAGCGGGACGTGCTTTCCGCCAGTCGCCCCGTCCTACTCAACTCCAAAACCCATACGCTCTCCATCTCAAAACTGGGTAGAAGAAGGCCAAAACGAAACAGTAGGAGGTCAACATGACGGCAGAAGATAAGGCAAAGAACGCCGGCAAGGTCGCGCTCGTTTTGGAGGGTGGCAGCTTCCGCGGGCAATTTACCGCGGGCGTGCTCGACGTCCTCATGGAAGCCGGCGTCGAGATTCCGGCAGTATATGGCGTATCGGCCGGCGCCCTCAACGGCGTGAACTACAAGTCGCACCAGATCGGCCGTGCCAACCGCATCAACCTGACTTTCTGCAACGACAACCGCTTCATGGGCGCCGCATCGTTTGCGTCCACGGGCTCCATCGTGGGTTACGACTTCATCTTCAACGATGTCCAGGACCGCTTGGATCCCTTTGATAACGAGGCATTCGACGCGAGCCCCATCGAGATGTACGCCGTCGCGACGGACATGCTCTTTGGAACCGCTGCATACCTGCCGGTCAAAAGCGCCGTGCTCGACCTCGATGCCGTGCGCGCCTCGACGTCGCTGCCGCTGGTGACGCCGCCGGTCGAGATCGACGGGCACAAATACGTCGACGGCGGCGTAGCCGATTCGGTCCCCATCGAGCACGTGCTGGAGGAGGCCGGCTTCGATCGCGCGGTTGTCATTGTCACGCAGGACCGCTCGTACGAGAAAAAGCCCTACGAGTTTATGCCTGCCGCACGCGCCCGCTATGCCGACTACCCCTATCTGCTCGAGGCTATCGAGACGCGCCACGACCGCTATAACATCCAGCGCATGCATCTGTGGAAGTATGAGCGTGAGGGCCGCGCGCTGGTCGTTGCCCCGCAAAAGCCTGTCGAGGTCGGTCACGTCGAGCACGATCCGGCAAAGCTTCTCGACCTGTATATTCAGGGTCGTCAGGAGGCAAAGCGTCTGCTAAGTGATATCAAGGCATTTGTCGAGCGCTAGCGTCGCGACATCATTACCGATGGACGACATGTGCAGAAAGTCTGGTCAGAGCCAAAATACCTGTTGACTCGGGCGACGGGCGGGGTAATATGGACGGGTTACTTGCAGAGCCCCGTGAATCTCTGTAACAACACGTACTGTACATGGAGGAGTCTAAGTGATTTCGAAATCGACTCACTACGCCAAGCAGGGCGAGGTCCAGCGCAACTGGGTTCTCGTCGACGCCGATGGTGCTGTCCTGGGCCGTCTTGCCACCCAGATCGCAATGATCCTGCGCGGTAAGAACAAGCCCCAGTTCACGCCCAACAGCGACTGCGGCGACTTCGTTGTCGTCATCAACGCCGATAAGGTCCAGCTTACCGGTAACAAGGCCGACACGAAGACCTATTATCGCCACAGCGGCTACAACGGCGGCCTCAAGGCTGAGAGCTTCCACCAGGCTATGGAGAAGCACCCGGAGAAGGTCATCGAGCGCGCCGTTCGCGGCATGCTGCCCAAGACCACCCTCGGCCGTGCCCAGATGACCAAGCTTAAGGTCTACGCTGGTGCCGAGCATCCGCATGCTGCCCAGAACCCCACGAAGATTGAGCTGGAGGCTTAAAGATGGCTGAGAACACCGTTGTCTACCAGGGTACCGGCCGTCGTAAGAACGCCGTCGCCCGCGTCCGTCTCGTCCCCGGCACCGGCAAGGTGACTATCAACAAGCGTGACGCCGAGCAGTATTTCGGCCGTCATCAGCTCGTTGAGAACGCCCTTGCTCCCTTCAAGGTGACCGATACCGCCGGTCAGTTCGACGTTATCGCTCTGTGCGATGGCGGCGGCATCTCCGGTCAGTCCGGCGCTCTGCGCCTGGGCATCGCTCGCGCTCTTCTGAACGCTGGCGACTACCGTGCTGACCTCAAGAAGGCCGGTTTCCTTACGCGCGATGCTCGCGTGGTCGAGCGCAAGAAGTACGGCCTCAAGAAGGCCCGCCGCGCTCCCCAGTTCTCCAAGCGTTAAGGTTTTTCTCCTTACGAGATACAATGTACAAGCGGGGCCTGCCGATTGCTCGGCGGGTCCCGCTTTTCTTTTTCGACTAGGGTGGGCGAGTGCGTTTTGCCCACTTGGGAAGGAGCGATCCTATGCCCCAGAACATCTTTGGCACCGACGGCGTCCGTGGCGTCGCCAACGCCGACCTCTCGTGCGACCTCGCGTTTCGCCTTGGCCGTGCGGCGACCAAGTTCCTTGGTCCGGACATTTGCGTTGGCCGCGACACGCGTCTTTCGGGCACCATGCTCGAGAGCGCTCTGACCGCTGGCATTATGGCCGAGGGCGGCCGTCCGCACTGCTGCGGCGTTATCCCTACGCCGGCCGTGGCGCTGCTCACCGTCCAAAACGAGCTCGACGGCGGCATCGTCATCTCCGCTTCGCACAATCCGCCGGAGTTCAACGGCATCAAGTTCTTTAGTCGCAAGGGCATGAAGCTTCCCGATGCCGTTGAAGAAGAGATCAGCGCCTGGGTCATGTCCGAGGAGGCCATGGCTGCCGACACGCTGCCGACCGGCGCCGGTGTGGGCCACATCATCAAGATGAAGGACGCTCGCAAGGCATACGTCGACCACGCTATCAGCACCCTCGACGGCCTTAAGCTCGACGGCCTGGTCGTTGCCGTTGACTGCGGTCACGGTGCTTCCTGCCAGACCACGCCTGCCGCGCTTCAGCGTCTAGGCGCCACGGTCCACGCCATCAATACCGACTACTGTGGCACCGACATCAATGTCGAGTGCGGCTCCACTCATCTTGAGCCCCTGCGCGAGCTCGTGCTGCGCACCCACGCCGACATCGGCCTGGCCCACGACGGTGACGCCGATCGCGTGCTGTTCGTGGACAGCGAGGGCAACGAGATCGATGGTGATTACATCCTGGCCATCTGCGGCTCTGACCTCGCCGCTCGCGGCAAGCTCGCCAACTCCGAGATCGTCTCGACCGTTATGTGCAACTTGGGCTTTTCCATCGCTATGAAGGAACAGGGCTTTGAGATGGTGCAGACCGCCGTGGGCGACCGCTACGTGCTGGAGCGCATGCTCGCGGACGGTGCCGTTATCGGCGGAGAGCAGTCCGGCCACATCATCTTCCTGGAGCACAACACCACCGGCGATGGCCTGGTGACGGCGCTGCAGCTGCTGGCCGTGCTCAAGCGCACTGGCCGCACCCTCACCGACCTTGCCGGCATCATGAAGAAGTACCCGCAGGTGCTCGTCAACGTGCATTCCGACAACAAGGCCGGTCTGGACGATTGCCAGCCCATTTGGGACGCTGTCGCTGCCGCCGAGAAGGAGCTTAACGGTCGCGGCCGCATCCTGGTGCGCCCGAGCGGTACCGAGCCGTTGGTTCGCGTGATGGCCGAGGCCGAGACGCACGAGCTGACTCAGCGCGTCGTTGACGACATCGTCGAGGTTGTCAAGCGCGAACTTCCCTAATGGTCAAAAACCAATGCCAAGTGGTAAACTACTAAAACTGGTTTTGATTATTGGTATGTCCAAGGGGGAGCATGTTCACTAAAGTCCTAAGGTCTTTTGGTATGCGTGGTCGAGTCCTTACGCTGGATGCTCCCATCTCGGGCGATGTCATTCCGCTTTCCGAGGTTAACGACCAGACGTTTGCCACTGGCCTTTTGGGCCAAGGCGTTGCCATTCGGCCTACGGGCACGCGCGTGATTGCACCTGCGGATGCCAAGATCGAGGCGATTTTTCCAACGGGACACGCCGTTGCGCTCAACACGGTCGATGGCTTGGATGTTTTAATCCACGTTGGACTCGATACCGTTCAGCTCGAGGGCAAACACTTTACCGTGCATGCACAGGTGGGCGATATCGTCCATAAGGGCGATGTGCTTATCGAGTTTGAACGCGAGGCAATCGAGGCCGAGGGCTACGATGTGACGGTTCCCATTTTGGTGTGCAACTCTGTTGAGTTCTCGAGCATCAAGGGCTCCGTTGGCGAGCATGTCGAGGAGATGGATCAGCTCATCGTCGCTCGCGAGCGCTAACTCGTTCGCTTGCCCTTTGGCCTACAATTCAAACACGTTTACGGAGGGCGCCCTTGAAAGAGGGCGCCCTTCGTGGCAAGATGAAAAATGTCCGAGGCTAAAAGGCTTCGGGTCACCGTGGACGGGCAGGGGCCTCGACGCGGCTAGACACGAGATACATACATTACGCGACCTCGCCCTGGTGGCCGCACACGTTGGTTGCGGCCGACGCAGGCCGCGGGCAAGTGCTTGTAAGGGGAGCCTTGCCTCTCTTCTACGAGAAAGGATGCGTAATGAAGATCATTAAAGCTAAAGACTACGAGGATATGAGCCGCAAGGCCGCCAATATCATCTCGGCGCAGGTTATCCTTAAGCCCGATTGCGTGCTCGGTCTTGCCACCGGCTCCACTCCGATTGGCGCCTACAAGCAGCTCGCCGATTGGTACAAGAAGGGCGATATTGACTTCTCCGAGGTCAGCACCTATAACCTGGACGAGTATCGCGGCCTTTCGCACGATGATCCCCAGAGCTATCACTACTTCATGCGCGAGAACTTCTTCGATCACATCAACGTCGATCTGAATAACACGCACGTGCCCGATGGCTCCAACCCCGATGCCGCCGCTGCCTGCTCCGAGTACGATAAGATCGTCGCTGCCGCCGGTTACCCGGATCTGCAGCTGCTCGGCATTGGTAATAACGGTCATATTGGCTTCAACGAGCCCGATGACCACTTCTCCAAGGGTACGCACTGCGTCGACCTCACCGAGAGCACCATTCAGGCCAACAGCCGCCTGTTCGATAGCATCGACGACGTTCCCCGCCAGGCTTACACCATGGGTACCCAGACCATCATGTATGCCCGCATGATCCTGGTCATCGCCAACGGCGAGGCCAAGGCTCAGGCTGTGCACGATATGTGCTATGGCCCGGTTACGCCCGAGTGCCCGGCTTCGATCCTGCAGCTGCACACCAACTGCGTCGTCGTTGCCGACGAGGCTGCCCTTTCGCTCTGCGAGTAGTACAATCCGAGCGATTTGTTATTACTTTGTTACAGGCTCCCGTTCTGCGGGGGCCTTTTTTATTATGCATATGCGGGATGGCGGCTAGCTTATAGACTCATGAGTCCTTATACTGCGTCCGTCCGCAATATCTGCCAGTGGAACCAGATGAGCGCGGACTTTATGGTGTGCATAACATTAGCTTGCCAAAAGCTTGACGGTGGTGCCTCGTATAGCGTGATGCATTCTCTAGCATATTCTATTCAAAAATGCTACTAATGAGTCGCAAACGGTATCAGCGCGTAGGTGAGTTGCGCAACAAAATATTACAAGCCCCATTGCGTTACACTGCCAAATGAGTGGGACATGCTGGCAAGCGCATTGACCTGCGCAAAGACCGGTTGGTTGGGGGAAAAGTTTCAATCGGCGCTCGCTGAACAAAAACTTGCCAAATGCGAACCGAAAGACAACCTAAAACTCTGCGTCGTTCGATTTACGGGATGGCTTGGGCTGTCTTGCGATTACGGTGTCCATGTGGCCGAGGTAAGGAGCGAGCATGATGAACGGGCTGAACGATACGGACGATCTCGAATTGGCGCCATTGGGCACAGGTTATATGGTCCGACGTGATCGCCTGATGAGCGAGTTGATTGTCAAGGGCCGCAAGGCGGGCATTGTGTTGCTCTATGCACCAGATGGGTTTGGGAAAACATCGATATTGCTTCAGTACACTCAGGAAGTCAAAAGCGACCCGACGCGCGGTCTGGTACGAATCATCGAGGCTGACCGCGCGATTGCCCGCGAGGTGTTTATGCAGCTCGAAGTGGTCACAGATGAACTTGAGGACAAACCGCGATCGTTGATTGCGATTGATAACGTCCCCAACCTCGATCAGCAAGATACCGAGGAGCTTATCGATCGAATTCGAGGCCTGCGCACTATGGGGATCGGGGTCTTTGTCACCTGCCGCCCCTCAAATCGCCAGTTGATTCGCGGGCTGGGTGACTCGGTCAAGATCAATGCGCAGATGCTCAAGGTGCATGCCTATGAGTATTCGGCTTGGGCATCGGCGTTCTCGATTAGCACGTCGCTCGATTTTTACCAGCTCACACAGGGTGTTCCCGAGTTGGTTTCGGCTATGCAGACGGGGCTGTACGGAGAGGGCGACGTTGCCAGCTTGCTCGAAAACGAGATTGTCAACGTATACGGTGCGGCACTTGCCGATATGGCATCAATCGATAACGGCGCCCTATTTAACGTGGCGTGCGTGATGGCCCTGATGGGCGAGGGCAAGATTGCGGAACTTGAGGCATGCGGTGTCAGGCTCTCCATGATCGATCAGTCCTATCTTGTTCGTGATTATCCGATTTTTGGTGTCGATCCGGTCGACCGAAGCTTTACGTGTATGGGCACCGAGGATAACGCGCGCCTGAGATTACGAAAAATGGTTGCGGAAATTCGTCCAGAGCTCGTTATGCGCGCGGCACGCATTCTGCTCAAGGCGGGCCGATGCGATGCTGCGATGGATTTGGCAGATGCCTTTTTGGATCGCGACGCCGTCCTTGAGCTTGCTGGACAGTATGGTGTCGATTTGGCTCTGACTGGGCATGGAGGGGATGTCTGTCGCGCGGTACTGAGGACGACGGATACCGACAAGCCCGCGTTGGAGCCGACGCCCACCGAGGCACTTGGTGTCTATTTGGCGGCGGTAAGCGTTTCGAATACTAAACTGGCCCGGTATATGGCCTCGATTGTCGAACATGCGAGCGCACAGTCGGTCCGCGAGATTGATTTGGTTTCTTGGAAAGTCGCCCAGGTGCTTACGGTCGTCTGTTATGGAGATTGCGAGCTTGGGCTTCCAGCCAATCCTGCGCTTCCAAAAAATGAGGCATCTTGTGCTGCGCTCGATATGCTGTCGGCGCATATCGAGGTTAAGAGCCGGCTGACCGAACAGGCGAAAGACGGCGCAGCGCTTTCGGGACTCAAGGCGAACAAGGTATATGATTGCGAACTCGATATTGCAGAGATTCTCATACGGGCAGATCGGATGTTGGTGGAGCTCTTCGATGGGTCCTTTATGGGAATCGATGAGCGTGACGACGAGATGTCTCGGACACGGGAGGCACTCGATGCTCGTGGGCTTAAGGCACCGGCTGTCTGGGTGCGTATGGTGCTGGCGGCACGGCGTCTGCTTGCAGGCCTGCCAATGACTGACGATACGGCGTTTAATGAGCTCGATCGCTTTGCCGTGCGCGTGCGTGACAATCAAATCCAGCTGTTTGGCCTGCTACTCGAAGGCTGGCAGGCGCTCGCCGAGGGGCGCCCGGTCAACGCGAAGTTCCGCGCGGTCCAGGTGCTCAAGCTTGCTGACGAGTCGATCGCATACATGCGCGACAACGCGTTGCTGTTGGAGCGTGCATCAAGCCTTCGCAATACGTCGATGGTGTCGGTACGAGAAGAGGCAGAGCTGCTCGACCTAAGTCGGACACAAGTCGGCGGCGCGGAGGCTTGGGTCGTAGCGCTGCATTTGGCGTCTGCGGGCCGTGACAGCGATCTTGCCGCCTGGATGTCTATGAATCGTTCTGGGATTCTGGAGCCAGCGTATCGGCTGTTTGCACGCCTTGCGATGCATTGCCTGGGCGAGCCTGCTGCCAAGATTCGAAAGAAGCTCCCGGTGCGTGAGCTATCGCGATATTCGCTGCGCGACGATTTGGAGGGAGAGAGCGAGCGGCTGTTCCAGGTCGGCGAGGTCGAACCCGTCGACGCTATCGATCATATCGAGATTCGCATGTTTGGCGCGTTTCGTGCCGAGCGCGACGGATTTCCCATCACAGACAAGATGTGGCGTCGTAAGAAAGCGGCAACGCTTGCCGAGCGGCTTGCGTTGGGTATCGATTCGTTTGTCGATCGCGAGACCTTGGCTATGGAACTGTGGCCACATGCCGAGTACAGTAGCGCCCGTAACAACTTGTATTCGACTGTGTCACGCTTACGATCCGCTTTGGGACCCACGCCAGATGGCAAGTCGTGCGTCCTGATTCAAAACGACTGCCTTGGCCTCAACAGGGATTACGTTAAGACCGATGTGAAGCTATTTGAGCAGATAAGCCGCGAGATTTTGGGTAATCGCACAAGAGTGCGTGGGCCTCACCTGGTCGAGCTGTGTCTTAAGATCGAACAGCTCTATACCGGACCGCTGTATATCCCCAACGGTTGCAATCCGACGTACTTTTTGCGCATGCGCCGCATCATGCAGTCGAAGTTTATCGACTGCATGATTGTGGGAGCAAGCGCTGCCTTGGAAGAAAACGACCTGCAGTCGGCAATTTGGCTGGTAGAAGCGGGGCTACGTCAGGAGACCGCACGCGAGGACATGGTGCGATGCGCCATGCGCGTGTACGGAGCGGCGGGGAGACGCCGCGATATCGTCGAGCTCTACAGCGGGCATATCCATCATCTTAAGGAACAGGTCGCAGGCGTTCCCGAGCCCGAGACCAAGCGTCTCTACGAGCGTCTGGTCGAAAGCAGGGTCAACCGACCGTTCATTGAACGATAAAAAACGGGCGCCCGCATCATTCGGACGCCCGCAGGCTTGCTCTGTGTGAACCGATCGGCCCTTAGACGAGCTTGATCTTCTCGATATCCTTGCGCGAGGACTCTCGATACAGCGAGAACTTGCGGCCGATAACCTGAACGACGTCGGCGTGGCAGCGCTCGGCGAGTTCCTCGGCGGCCTCGCGGGCAGAAAGGCTGGAGCCGTCCAGCACGGAGCACTTAACGAGCTCGTGCTTTTCCAGGTAGGCGGCCGTCTGCTCGACGGTACCCTCGTTGACATCGGACTTACCGATGATGATGGCGGGGTTGAGGTGATGGGCCATGCTGCGAAGCTGCTTGACCTGGGCTCCTGTCAGTGCCATGGGATCTCGCTTTCTATGTATGGGGCGCCCCGCGATGGGGCCTTAATCTACGTGAGCTGTCCCACGATAGCGCAGGAACGGCGCGGTGTGGAGCGCGTTTGCCAGTTCGCAAAGAATGCGGATGCCGGGCGGGTAGACGATGCATACTTTAGATGGGCTACGGTCGGGGCGCAGAGACCGGCTCCCAGGCGATGAACGCCCATCGGACCTTGCGGATGTGGTCGAGCATGTAACCTCCCTGCGGCACGCCCTTGGATCCCGGCTCGCCGGCATGGGGGTTCTCGATCATATGTTGGGCGATATAGTCGCGCAGACGATCGATCTTATCCTCGTTGCCATGCTCGAGCATACGGGAGAGGTCTGCCACGGCGGCCTCGAGGCTATCGAAGGTGTCACGACGGGGCGATTCAAAATACGTGACCTGCGGTAGTGCACCCATCTGAATAAGGATGTTAAAGGCGTACACAAAACCATTGCTACGGGTAACCGAGGCGCCGATGGCATTCATCACGTGCAGGTCATAGCGCGGGCTGGAGTTGGCGACCATCGTGACAGCACAACGCCGCCGACCAGCCTGCAAGCGCATCCATTCGCCATTCCAATCCGCAGAAAGAAGCTCAGATTGAATTACACCATCAACCACGGGCCATCCCTCCTCACAACAAAAAAGCGACTCCTCCCAAAAGAAGAGCCGCAACCAGCATATATCAGAAAAAGAACCGTTCCAACGCCAAACCGCCGCACCAGCCAAGTGGTGCAGGAGCGAAGCAACTGCAACCGGGATAGAACCCAACTGAGGTCCCGTTGTGCGGGAGCCCCGGTGAGGGCAAATATATAAGGTCGATCGCGAGTTCCGCACGAGCCGGAGAGCACTTAATGTGCTCTCCGTGCGAGTCAGGACTGTCCGAGCAGGCGACCTTATATATTTGCCCTCACCGGGACTCCCGCCCGAACCCTTCAGCTAGTTCTTGAGCGAGTTCAGCGGCGCCGGGAAGCGTCCACCGCGGTGGGCAAGCACGGTGCCGGCGTTGGGGTTCACTGGCATGATGGGCGCACGGCCAAACAGGCCGCCATACTCGACGCAGTCGCCCACGCCCTTGCCGATGGCGGGGATCACGCGCACGGCCGTGGTCTTATTGTTGATGACGCCGATGGCCATCTCGTCGGCGATAATGCCGGCGATAGTCTCGACCGGGGTGTCGCCGGGAATGGCGATCATGTCCAGGCCAACGGAGCACACACAGGTCATGGCCTCGAGCTTCTCGAGCGAAAGCGCGCCGGCCTCGACGGCGGCAATCATGCCGGCGTCCTCGGACACGGGGATAAAGGCGCCCGAGAGGCCGCCCACGCTGGAGCTGGCCATGACGCCGCCTTTCTTGACGGCATCGTTGAGCATGGCGAGCGCGCAGGTCGTGCCGGGGCCACCGCAGGTGCCCACGCCGATGATCTCGAGGATGCGCGCGACGGAGTCGCCGACGGCAGGCGTAGGCGCCAGCGACAGGTCGACAATGCCTTTCTCGACACCTAGGCGACGGGCGGCCTCGCGACTCATGAGCTCGCCGGCACGGGTGATCTTAAAGGCGGTCTGCTTAATCTTTTCGGCGACTTCCATCATCGATGCGGAATCGGGCAGCTTCTCCAGGGCTGCGGCCATAACGCCGGGGCCCGAGACGCCTACGTTGATGACGGCGTCGGCCTCGCCACCGCCGTGAACGGCGCCCGCCATAAACGGGGAGTCCTCGACCATGTTGGCAAAGCAGACAAACTTGGAAGCACCGACGGAATCCTCATCTGCCGTAAGCTTGGCGGCATCGATGATGGTCTGAGCCGCCATGAGCACGGCGTCCATGTTGATGCCGGCGCGCAGGCTGGCGACGTTGACGCTGGAGCAGACGCGGCTGGTGGTAGCGAGCGCCTGGGGGATGGACTGAATGACGCGGCGGTCGGCGTCGCCGATGCCCTTCTGGACGAGTGCGGAGAAGCCGCCCAGGTAATCGATGCCGAGCGTCTCGGCCGCGCGGTCGAGGGCATGCGCGATGGGGGTGAGGTCCTCATCCTTGCAGCACGCGGCAATCTGCGCCACCGGGGTGACGGAAACGCGCTTGTTGACAATGGGGATACCGTACTCGCGCTCGAGGTTCTCGGCGGTCTCGACCAGATGCTCAGCCGTGTGCGTCACGTGGTCGTAGATCTTCGTGCACATGCGGTCGAGGTTCTCGTCGCCGCAACCCATGAGCGAAACACCCATGGTGATGGTCCTGATGTCGAGGTTCTGCTCCTCAACCATGCCGCGGGTTTCCGCGATTTCTGCGGGCGTGATCGCCATCCTTGCACTCCTATCTGCCAAAACGAGCATAGTCTTGTCTATTCTAACGTGCCGCACGTGCCAAGTGGCGCATGCGGCACGTTTTGGTGCTCGGTTGTTTCCGTTGTGTTACTGCCCAAAGACCTCTTCGGCGATACGAGCGCTTTCGGCGGCGTCCTTGGCGTAGTAGTCCGCGCCGATCTGCTTGGCGTATTCGGGGGTGAGTACGGCGCCGCCTACGATGATCTTGACGCCCGGCACCTCGGCATGAAGCAGTTTGATGGTCTCCTCCATAGCGACGACCGTGGTGGTCATAAGCGCCGAGAGGCCGACGAGCTTGATGTCGCGCTCCCGTACGATCTTGAGCACCTCCTGCGGGTCGACGTCGCGGCCTAGGTCAAAGACGGTATAGCCGTAGTTATCGAGCAGCATCTTGACGATGTTCTTACCGATGTCGTGGATGTCGCCTTTGACGGTGGCCACGCAGATTTTGCCCTTGTCGGCAATCTCGCCGGCGGGCATCAGGCGCTTGATGGTGTCAAAACCCACGCGCGCGGCCTCGGCCGAGGCCATGAGCTGCGGCAAGAAGAACTTTCCCTGGTCAAAGAGGACGCCAACCTCGTCGAGGGCGGGGATAAAGTGGTTGTTGATGAGGTCCATGGCGTCGTGGTCAGCCAGCAGACGCTCGGTCTCGGCCGCAATCTCGCCTTTGCGGCCCGAGACGACCATGCGACGAATCGGGTCGTCGTTGCCGTCGCTGCCGTCGGTGCCAGCGGCGGGCACAGTGTCGGTCGATACTGTCTGAGCCGCCGCCGGGTTCGCGGTGATCTTGTACGGATCGGTCCAGCCGGCGTAGCGCTCGATGTATCCGGTCGAGCCCTCGTCCTCAACGCTCAAGACGCGATAGCTGTAGACGGTATCCATAAAGCGCTTGGAGCCCGGGTTCATGATGGGGGCGTCCAGGCCCGCGCCAAAAGCGGCAGCCAAAAAGACCGAGCCCAGCAGCGGGCGGGCGGGCAGACCAAAGCTGATGTTCGACACGCCGAGCGCACATTTGACGCCCAGACGCTCCTTACACAGGGACATGGCGCGCAGGATCTGTTCGGCTTGGCGTTGATTGGTCGAGGCGGTCATGACCAGGCAGTCGATGAGGATGCGGTCCGGTCCGATGCCGTAGCGGGCGGCCTCGGCCACGATGCGCTCGGCGATGGCGAAGCGAGCCTCGGCGGTATCGGGAATGCCGCCTTCGTCGAGCGTGAGGCCGACGACGTTGGTGCCGTAATGGGCGACCAGCGGAAAGATCTCATCCATGATCTGCTGCTTGCCATTGACCGAGTTGATGATGGGCTTGCCGGCGTAGCGGCGCACGGCGGCCTCGACGGCTGCGGGGTCGGTGGAGTCGATCTGCAACGGCAGCAGCGTGGAACCCTGGAGCTGCTCGGTGGCCTGTTGGATGATCTTGACCTCGTCGATCTCGGGCAGGCCCACGTTGACGTCCAGGATGTCGGCGCCTTGCTCCTGCTGGCTGATGCCCTGGCTTACGACGTAGTCCAGGTCGCCGTCGCGCAGGGCCTGCTGCAGGCGCTTTTTTCCGGTGGGGTTGATGCGCTCGCCGATGACGGCGATCTTGTGGCCGTCACAGGGAAGGTCCACCACGGTCTGGGCGCTTGTGACCGACATGCTGGGCTTGCGGTGGCGCGGGCAGGGCGTGTGGTTGTCGATAAGCGTGCGCAGCGCTGCCATGTGCGCCGGCGTGGTTCCGCAGCAACCGCCCACGACGCTTACGCCGTCGGCGATCATGCCGGCGACGGCCTTGGCGTATTCGGGGGCCTGGATGTCAAAGACGGTGTTACCGTCGTCGTCCACGTGGGGGAGTCCCGCGTTGGCCTGCACCATAACGGGCTTGTCGGTAACGGTGAGCATGCGTGCGGCGAGTCCTCGGAGCTCGGCCGGTCCCTGGCTGCAGTTAATGCCCAGGACGTCGGCGCCGATGGCGTCGAGCGTGATGGCGGCAACCTCGGGACTCGTGCCCAGGAAGGTACGGCCGTCCTCCTCAAAGGTCATGGTGGCAAAGACGGGCAGCTCGGAGTTCTCGCGGCAGGCAAGGACCGCCGCCTTGATCTCGGCAAGATCGGTCATGGTCTCGATAATAAAGAGGTCCACACCCGCGTCGACGCCAGCGCGCACTTCCTCGGCAAAGAGGTCATAGGCCTCGTCGAAGCTGAGGGTACCCAAGGGGCGAAGCAGCGCACCGATGGGGCCGATATCGCCGGCGACGTAGCGGGCACCGGACGCGCGGGCGCAGGCGACGGCGGCGGCAAAGACATCTGCCACGGTGGCGGCACCGTCGAGCTTGTGGGCGTTGGCGCCAAAGGTGTTGGCGGTGATCACATCGCAGCCGGCCTCGACATACTGACGCTGAATATCGGTAATGACCCGGGGCTCCTCAAAGTTGAGCAGCTCGGGCAGGGCGCCGGCCTTCATGCCGGCCGCCTGCAGCATGGTGCCCATGCCGCCGTCGAACAGCAGGTGCCCCGTGCCCTCGATGGCGGCGCGCAGGCGATCGTCCTTAATGTAAAGGTCGTCGATCGTGCGCGTCTTGTACGTGGCGCCCTTGCGGCGGGCAGCATCAACGGGCGCCGCCAGCGCGGCGCCGTCCAGATCATGAGTGATAAGCGGGGTGAACATCGGGGGCTCCTAATGGCTGGAATAGCAGGTGGTGTGGGCGGCGCGGAAGCGGCAGTGCTCGCGCATGCGGCAGATATTGCAGGTGGGGCGACTCTGGGCGTCGTGGACCTCGCCGTCAAACAGGCCGATCACCGCGGTCACGCTCTTGGTGGGCATGAGCAGGCTGGTAGGTGTGACGGTAAGCCCAATGAGCCGCGTGGCGTTGAGTGCAGCCACGATTGAACGCTGAGCCGTAAGCGGGCAGTCGCCGTAGCCGGGACTGAAGCGCCAGTTACCGGCGAGTCCGTGTGCGGCGGCCGCAGCCTTGACCTGCTGGTCCATCTGCTCGACGGCAGCTTCCACATAGGCGGAGCACGCGGCATCGAGCACGGCTCCCTCTAGGGGCTGCTGGGTTCCCGTGGTGCGCAGACGACGCTCGGCGTCCATGCCGAGGGTGCATGCCATGAGCGCGGCAAAGCGGGCGTCTTTGAGATGTCGATAGATATCGCGACCGCGCAGCTCAACGTTGGTTCCAACCAGACGGATGTTGGGCTCTCCCTGCTCGTCCACGCCCATGGCATCGACGGCAAATACGCGGCGCACGCCACGGGGCTCAATGTCCAGTTCCAAACGTTCAACGACAAGCTCAATACGCTGCGACAGCTCGGGCTCAATCTGCTGGCCGCCGTAACCCAGATACCGCAGCATCTCGGCACGATCGACGCGGGGATGGTGGGCATCATCGATACGGTAGAGCGCCGGCGACGCAAGGTCGGCCGGCACTTCACCAAAAGCTGTATCGATGTGCGGTTTTTCCATTACCCCAGGCGCTCCATAATGGTTGCGGCGATCGCAGGACGATTCATAGTGTACAGGTGCAGGCCGTCGGCGCCGTGCTCCTTAAGGTCGCAAAGCTGGCGGGCTGCATAATCTACACCGGCTGCCTGCAGGCTCTCGGGGTCATGCTCGTACTTGGCGAGAATCTTGATGACGGGGGAGGGCAGCGACGCGCCGCACATAAAGACCATGCGGCTGATCTGCGACTTGCCCATAAACGGCATGATGCCCGCGGTAATGGGCACAGTGATACCGGCCTTGTCGGCAAGCTCGCGAAAACGGTAGAAGCACTCGTTATCAAAAAAGAGCTGCGTCACAAAGAAGCTCGCGCCGGCGTCCTGCTTTTGTTTGAGATATTCGACCGAGAGGTTGAGGTTCTCACAGGCAATGTGGCCTTCGGGGTAGGCTGCGGCGCCCACGCAAAAGCCGGCGTCGACGAGCTCGGGGATGAGATCGCGGGCGTAGGCGTAGTCCGAGGCGGGCTTGTCATCCTCGCTCGCGCCGGCGGGAAGATCGCCACGCAGGGCCAGCACATTTTCTACGCCGGCGGAGCGGTATTCGTCGATCTTGGCAGCGATATCGGCATGCGTGCGGCCAACGCAGGTGAGGTGCGCCACCGAGGGCGTATCGAATTCGCTCGTAATCATATGCGCGATGGGGGCGGTGGTGGCGCCGTTGCCCGAGCCGCCGGCCGAGCAGGTGACTGAGACAAAGCTCGGCGAAAGCTTGCACAGATTGCCAGCCACCTCGCGAGCCGTGTCGAGGGTAAGCTCGCCCTTGGGCGGGAACATCTCAAACGAAACGGGCGTGGTGCCCTGGGATGCTGCCTGCTTAAAAACCTCGTCGACGCGCATGTCGTGCTCCTTTAGATACATTAGCGTGATGTGTTGTAAGGATTCTACAGCACCGCTGCGCTACGGTGGAGTTTTACTCGCTATTTGGAAATATCAATCGAAGATGTTTCGCTATCGGCATTCCCTATAACAGCGTAGCTAATTTGGAGCTTTTTTACCCCATCAACCAGGTACGCAGGGTAGTCTTTTTGGGACGGGGCTTTTTTAGCTACCCAATCCGGCGCCTCCAAAGCTTGAGACCATATTTAAATAGGGCAGCTAAATTTAAATAGGGCAGCTAAAAAAGCCCCGTCCCAAAAAGACTACCCGTAAACCATGCGGAGAGGTCTGCAATTTATACAGTTGATTGACTGTTGAGGGTGGCAACATCGCCGCGATGCGGTAACCTCATTGATTAGTTTCGCGACGGCAACATAACGGTAATGTCGCGGAAACACGGCGAGTCTAAGCTATGACTCGTTCGTTAGTAATCAACACCGCTTCTCACGCGGTGCCGATACGAAGGGAGTTCCGTATGGCCGAACTTACTGACCGCTTCGGGACCATGGTGTTCTCTGAGGAAGTCATGAAGGACTACCTCCCCAAGGACATTTGGAAACGCCTTGCTGCAACCCTCGAGGACGGTGAGCCGCTCGACCTGGATGTGGCCAACGCCGTTGCCCATGCCATGAAGGTTTGGGCCATCTCCAAGGGCGCGACGCACTACGCGCACTGGTTCCAGCCGCTTTCGGGCATTACTTCCGAGAAGCACGACAGCTTCCTCGAACCCAACCACGACGGCACCGCTATTACCAAGTTTACGGGAAAGAACCTCATCCAGGGCGAGCCGGACGCCTCCAGCTTCCCCAACGGCGGCCTGCGTGCCACCTTCGAGGCCCGCGGCTATACCGCTTGGGATCCCACCAGCCCCGCCTTTATCAAGGACGATGTCCTGTGCATCCCCACGGCTTTCTGCTCCTACACGGGCGAGGCCCTGGACAAGAAGACCCCGCTGCTGCGCTCCATGACCGCGCTCTCGCGTGAGTCCAAGCGCGTTTTGGCGCTGTTTGGTAAGACCCCCAAGAAGGTCGTTCCTTCCGTGGGCGATGAGCAGGAGTACTTCCTGATCAAGAAGGACGCTTACCGCAAGCGCAGGGACCTGGTTATCACCGGCCGCACCCTCTTTGGTGCTGCTCCCTGCAAGGGCCAGGAGCTCGAGGAGCACTACTTTGGCGCTATCCGCCCCACCGTCTCGGCCTATATGAAGGACCTGGACGATGAGCTGTGGGCGCTTGGCATTCCCGCCAAGACCAAACACAACGAGGTCGCTCCCTGCCAGCATGAGCTCGCCCCCGTCTATGGCGAGGTCAACGAGGCCATCGACCAGAATCTGGTCATGATGGAGAAGATGAAGCTCATCGCCTCCCGCCACGATTTGGTCTGCCTGCTGCACGAGAAGCCCTTCGAGGGCATCAACGGTTCGGGCAAGCACAATAACTGGTCGCTTGGCACCGAGTCCGAGAATCTGCTCGATCCGGGCGACACCCCGCTCGACAACCTGCAGTTCATCGTCTTCCTCACCGCGGTGATCGAGGCCGTCGATAACTATCAGGAGCTCCTGCGTGCCTCCGTTGCCTCGGCCGGCAACGACCATCGTCTGGGCGCCAACGAGGCTCCTCCGGCGATTATGTCCATCTTCCTGGGCGACCAGCTTACCGAGGTCGTCGAGAAGATCATCGATGGCAAGGCTTCCGTCCATGCCACGCGCGGCGTGCTCGACCTGGGCGCCGATACCCTGCCCAAGCTGATGCAGGACAACACCGACCGCAACCGCACCTCTCCGTTCGCCTTCACCGGCAACAAGTTCGAGTTCCGTGCCTGCGGCTCCGAGCAGAACGTCTCCGACTCCAACCTGGTGCTCGATGCCGCCGTGGCCAAGTCGCTCAAGTCCTTCGCCGATGCACTCGAGGGTACGCCCGAGGATAAGTTCCAGGACGCCGCGCTCGAGTACTGTAAGAAGGTGCTGACCGATCACCAGCGCATCCTGTTCTCCGGCGACGGTTACTCCGACGAGTGGCCCATCGAGGCCGAGAAGCGCGGCCTTGCCAACAACAAGACCACGGCCGACGCTCTTCCCGCTTTTGTTTCCGATAAGGCTATCGCGCTCTTTGAGGAGACGGGCGTTCTGACCAAGGCCGAGGCACAGTGCCGCTACGACTGCAAGCTCGAGAAGTACAACAAGCTCATGAACATCGAGGCTACCACGATGATTCGCGAGGCACGTCGTACCTATCGTCCGGTCATCACCGCCTATGCCACCAAGGTCGCTAAGGGCCTTGAGACAATTCGTGCCGCCGGTGCTGAGGCCGCCATGCAGTGCGAGCAGAACACGCTCAACAAGCTCTGCAACGGTATCACCGCCATCAACGACTCCATCAAGGCGCTCGACGCCGTGCATCAGAAGGCCGAGGCTCTCAATGGCCAGGAGCAGGCCAATGTGTATGCACACGAGGTCGTTCCCGCTATGGATACGCTGCGTGCCTCCGTGGATGCCATGGAGGAGATCGTGGCCGCCGACTACTGGCCGGTCCCGACCTACGATGACATCCTGTTCTACGTGTAGGGCATAGCCAACATATCGTCACGGTATTAAGCCGGGGTCCGCATCGCGCGGGCCCCGGCTTTTTGATGCGAAGGACGCTTTGGAGTCCGTTTTGCCGCCGATTTGCCGGGGTCCGCACCCTGTCGGGTTCGAATCCCGGCGTTGGGGTAGAAAAAAGCCCGCCACCGCGAGGGTAACGGGCTTCTCGTTTCAAATGGTGCCCCCAGCGGGATATCCGCGTGCGGCTGGCGCCGCCCGCCTTCGCTGCGTCGCTTCGCTCCTTGCGTGCTGCGCTGGAAAACGCTTCGCGTTTCCTCAGCTCCGCACCCTGTCGGGTTCGAATCCCGGCGTTAGGTAGAAAAAAGCCCGTCACCGCGGGGGTAACGGGCTTCTCGTTTCAAATGGTGCCCCCAGCGGGATGTCCGCGTGCGGCTGGCGCCGCCCGCCTTCGCTGCGTCGCTTCGCTCCTTGCGTGCTGCGCTGGAAAACGCTTCGCGTTTCCTCAGCTCCGCACCCTGTCGGGTTCGAATCCCGGCATATGGGTAGAAAAAAGCCCGTCACCGCGGGGGTAACGGGCTTCTCGTTTCAAATGGTGCCCCCAGCGGGATTCGAACCCGCGATATCCACCTTGAAAGGGTGGCGTCCTTGGCCGCTAGACGATGGGGACAGCGGGAAAGAGTATAGCAGACTTTTTTGTCGGCGCGTATATCGTTGGCAAACTGGAAAACCACCACACAGGAGCTGGCCCTCTCCCCCCGATCTTCAAAAATCTCAATCTATAACATCTGGGCGGGTAAATCGGCCTTATCTGTTACAGATTGAGACAAAATGCAGGCGTCGGGACGAACGTCTCAATCTGTAACAGTAAGACGACCTTTGGTGGTCTAGATGTTACAGATTGAGACAAACCGCTGGGACGGGTCAAAACCACCACAAAGATGCCTGTCCCTTTGTGGTGGCGGGGCGTTAGGGGAGGAGCTTCATCGCGGCGTCGTGGGCGGCGTGCTCGTAGGTGTCGTCGAGGGGCTTGAGCGGCAGCAGGGCGGCGGCCTGTGCATCGCCACGGCGCTCGAGGGCATGGGCGATGAGCCAGTCGGCGAGCTCGGGGTTCTTGGGCAGTGCCGGTCCGTGTAGGTACGTGCCGATGACGCCCTTGTAGATGAGGCCCTCAAAGCCGTCGTCGCCGTTGTTGCCGGTGCCCGTGACGACAGATGTTCCGAGCGGCGTGGCCTCTGCATCGAGCAGGGTGCGGCCGCCGTGGTTCTCGAACCCCACAAAGGGCTCGGGTGCCAGGTCGGTCTTGACGGCGACGTTGCCTATCAGGCGGTCGGAGCCGCGCACGGTCTCGGCGGCGATGACACCTAGACCCTCGATGCGATTCTCGCCCATATAGTACGAACGACCGAGCAGCTGATAGCTGCCGCAGATAGCGAGCAACGAGCCGCCGTCCTCAACATATGTCGCAACCTTGTCCTTTTGAGCGAGCAGCTCGTGTGCCACAGCCAACTGATCGCGGTCGGCACCGCCGCCCATCATGACGATGTCGGCGTCGGTAAGATCGAGCGTCTCGCCCATGCGGACCTCGTCCACGCGCGCGGGAATGCCGCGCCAGGCGCAGCGGCGCTCGAGGGCGATGACGTTGCCGCCGTCGCCATAGAGGTTGAGGGCATCGGGATACAGATAGACGATGCGCAGCGGGCGCGGAAGCTCGACCGGCGCAATATCGGTGGGGACGGCGCTGCCATCGGTGCGTGTTACGGCGCAGGAGGCAACCGAGCTCGCATCGGCGTCTTTAAGTCCGTCGAGCTCTTTGACCAGCGGCGGGAATGCCGTGTAATTGGCGACGGCGTAGAAGGTGTCATCGGCTGCCTCATCTGCCACGGCGCCGATCGCCTGCTCGATATTCGAGATGATGGCGGCGTCGATGCCGGCGTACTTCAGGCGCACCTGCATGTCGTGCGCGCGCGTACCCCCGGCAAAGGCGATAAGCCCTGGGGTATCGGCGATGCGCTCGAAGTCGACGTCGTAGATCCACGAGACATCGTGGCCGTCGGCGTCGTTGTCATTCAGGAAGAAGGCGCAGAGTCTGCCGCCTGCCGTTTTAATGGACTGGATCTGGCGATCGAAGCCCACGGGATTTTTGGCCAGGTTTGCCTCGACGGTGCGGCCGGCGATTTCCCAGCGGCCCATGCGTCCGCCGGCGGGGACGTAGGCATCGAGCGTGGGCTGCAGATGCGCTGCGTCCACGCCCAACTCGCGCGCCGCAAAGAAGGCGGCGGCAACGTTGTAGACCATGTACAGGCCGTTGTAGCGTGTGGCGATGTGCGTTGCGGGCGCTTTTGCCTCGGGTCCAAAGGTCAGGTCAAAGCCGTAGCCGTCGCAGCCGAGCTCAACGCCTGTCACGCGACGGACCAGCGCGGGGCGACTCCAACCGCACGAAGGACAATGATAGGCGCCGAGCTGGCCGTACTGCACATAGTCGTACTCCAGCGGCGCGTTGCATTGCGAGCAAAAACGCGAGTCGCTAATGCGATCGGACTCGGTGCCCGTGGCGCCGTCGATGCCAAAGGCGATGCTCACATTGGGGACGCGTGCGGCGATCGAGGCGCAGAGCGGGTCGTCGGCGTTATAGATGAGCGTCGTTGCCGGCGAAAGCTCCAACGCGTGGGCTATGACGTCCTGGGTGTGGTCGATCTCGCCGTAGCGGTCCAGCTGGTCGCGGAACAGGTTGAGCAGCACAAAGTAGGTCGGCTTGAGCTTGGGCAAGACGCGCACCGTGTAGAGCTCGTCGCACTCAAAGACGCCTACGCGCTTGCTGCTGGCGGCACGCTTAAGATCGCTGCGGCCCTCGAGCAGGGCACCCACCACGCCCGGCTCCATGTTGTTGCCGGCGCGGTTGCATACCACGGTGGCGCCGCTGGCGGCAACGGCGTCGGCGATGAGGTTGGAGGTGGTGGTCTTACCGTTGGTGCCGGTGACCACCACGCTGCAGTCGACAAGGCTCGCGAGGTCGCTTAGCAGCTCGGGGTCGATCTTCATGGCGATACGGCCGGGGAGTACGCCGCCCTGGCGCTTAAGGATGGAGCGCAGCCCCCAGCGGGCGATATCGCTCGAAGTGCAGGCGAGAGATGAGCGGAAGTTCATGAAGCCGTTCCTAACGTGAATGACATGGTCATGGCGATCGTGCCGTTAAAAGCCGTAACGGCGCGCAAATTCCTGGGCAAGCTGCGATACGTCTTCGCAAGCGCTGGCCCAGGGGGCAAAGTCGGGAGTATCCGAGATGATGCCGTCGGCCTCCCAAACTGCCTGATGCGAAAGGTCCCAGGGGTCGTGCGGTTCGGGCCGGCAGGGAAGGTACGGCGTCTGATACATGGGGTTCAGCAAAAAGAACGCGCCGCCCTCGCAGCGGTTGGCAAACTCACGCAGCGCGCGTGTCGCCGGGCGCATCTTGTTCGTTTTGAACAGCAGGATCGTGCGGGCGAGCAGGTACCAGGGGGAGTTCTCGAGGACATCGGCCCCCATCTGCTCCTCGAGCTGGTGGGCCAGGGCAAAAAAGCCGTCCTCGTCTTCCAGACGAGCGAGGGCGAGTAGCACGGTGCCGGCAGCTCGGGTGGGATAGCCTTCCGCCTTAAGAACACGGCGAGAATAGTTGACGGCAGCACGGTAGCGAGCGCTCGCCATGCACAGCTGCGAGATGGCCTCGAGCGTGTGGAGCCACCCGATAAGCGCCGGCTCGCTCACGGTGAGATCGGCCGCCGTCACGCCGTCTGCCAGCACCTTGTTGGTCCAGTAGTGCGGGGCCTCCATATCGAATCCGGGCACGCTTTGCCGTAAGTAATCGGCTGTGGTCGCCTCGAGCTTCATCAGGTCGCCCAGGCAGGCGTCGACGGGCGTGTCCGCCAAAATGATGGCAAGCAGCTGGGCATCGAAGACATACGCATCGACGCGGACGATCTTGAGCAGCTCATCGCGCATATCGTCGAACAGGCGGTTGCGCGTCTGCTCAAACTCCTCATCGCTGCCCATATCCTCGATACGATGGAGCTCGTCGAGCAGGTGGCGGTGAACACCGGCATAGGAAAGCAGTGCCTGGGCATGCTCGGTCTGCGCATACTTATGAGGGTTGACGCTTACGTCGTTATGGACAAGATCGCGTGCTGCATCGGTGAGTTCGGGGTGCGACGCAACGTAGGCGCGCTCCAGGTAGGCGGGGATGTAGACGCTCGGATCCATTAGAGGTCTCCTCCCTTAAACGGCAAGCCCTGCTCGGCCGCCCGCAGGATGCGCTCGTCGATCTGGGAACGCACGATATCGTTGGTGGCGACCCAGGCGGCAAAGCTGGCGTTGTCGGGGGCGCCCAAGCCCTCCTGCAGTACCGGCGTCGCTTCGGACAGCGCAAGGACAAGCTCGTCGGTGGAGCCCACGCCCACGTTGACGCGGGCATAGACGCCATCGGGAAACTCGGTTTGAAAGTAAAGCGCCTCGGCTGCGTGCGGGCACGAGCGCGCAAGGATGCGCAAGTAGTGTTCGGCGCCCTCGTAGTCCAGCTCGCGCCAGGCAGCGCTCATCAGCGCGATGAGCGTCCACGGGTCTAAGTCGCGCTCCGCGTCCTTGGGACGACGGCGCAGCGGCGTGTTGGCAAGATAGGGGACGGAGTGGGCAGAGCGAAAGCGTTTGAGCTCCTCGGCGGGGTATTCGAGTTTTGCCATGGCGAGCATCGCAGTGTGGCGGACACCGGCCGGATCGTTGGGGGCAAAGTCCAGGCTGCGGTTTGCGGTTTCGAGCGACAGGCGGTAGCGGCCGCTAATGAGGGCGCGCGACGCAAGGGCGGCAAGCCAGCGCAGGTAGGGGCGGCGTGTAAGGTCGCCTGCGGCCTCGCGCTCGTAGGGGTCCTGCGCCGAGGCGATCTTGAGTGCCAGGTCGTGCTCGACTTCATCGCGCTTGGATACCAAGTACTGTACGTACTCCTCGTTGGAGTTAGCGGTGAGGGCGGTCAACATGCGCTGAGCGTCCCAGTTGGTCGGGTCGAGTGCGGCTGCCTCGCGAAGCATGTTTTCGGCAGCGGTCTCTTCTTGCTCTGCCTGGGCATCGTCAGGGATAAAGGGAATGCGGTAGTCGACAGCCTCGACTACCTTGGCAATCAGATGTCCGGCGCGGTCGCGGTCGTGCACGATGAGCGGCGCGGGGTTGCGGGTGAATTGTTCCATCAGACGCTCTACGGCAGGGCCGTCGGTGAGCGGGATATTGTCGCGGCGCAAGGCCTCAAGAACGAGGCGATGGCAATCTTCTTGAATGGGATCGAATGCCATGGGGCCTCCTTTGCTGCGGTTAGGGTTCAAATGTCTCTATATAAGGTTCTAGTTTACCCGCATGAGGCACATTGGGAGTGCCGCACTTGGACATGCACCTTTGCACCACGAAGACGGATGTCGCACAAATGTCGGCACCTTGGACGACCGAGTGGTATCACGGTGCCGCAAACGGTCGATTTTTGGCGGCGAACGGTGTGTCTTTTGGAGGGGCACAGTCCTGCCCTGGATATGTGGTCAAGCTTGATAAAACGTTTGCCCAGCTTGGGAGTATGAATGCCGCATAAGGGTCTTCAGGGATAGAAAAAACGTTTCATCATTGTCGGCTTTCGGTAAATAACTGACCAACCAGAACGGTAAAATACTATTTGTCTGAGCGTTGAGACGTTTAGACATCGCGCATTGTCATCGCCGGCAACGCGCGAAACGGTCCTAACGGAGCCAATCGGGTGCTCCGTTATATACGCAAGTCTAAGAGGGGCTTGTTTAGGAGGCACAGTATGGGACGTTTTACCAATCCTCGCGATCTGTACTTTGGTGAGGGCGCTCGCCACGAGGTGAAGAACCTCAAGGGCAGCAAGGCCATCATCGTGACCGGCGGCGGCTCCATGCGCCGCGGCGGTTTTTTGCAGGACGTCGAGGCCGACCTCAAGGAGGCCGGTTTCGAGGTCAAGCTGTTCGAGGGCGTCGAGTCCGATCCGTCCGTCGAGACGGTCATGAAGGGCGCCGAGGCCATGACCGAGTTCCAGCCCGACTGGATTATCGCCATTGGCGGTGGCTCGCCCATCGATGCCGCTAAGGCTATGTGGCTGTTCTACGAGTATCCCGAGGAGACCTTCGAGGAGGCAGTCGTCCCGTTCTCCTTCCCGGAGCTCCGTCAGAAGGCTCACTTCTGCGCCATCTCCTCTACCTCCGGCACCGCTACCGAGGTCACCGCGTTCTCCGTCATCACCGACTACGCCAAGGGCATCAAGTACCCGCTGGCCGACTTCAACATCACCCCTGATGTCGCCATCGTCGACCCCGAGCTCACCTACACCATGCCCGCCAAGCTGTGCGCTCACACTGGTATGGACGCTCTGACTCACGCCATCGAGGCCTACGTTTCCACCGCTGGTTCCATGTACACCGACGCCAACGCCCTGCATGCTATCCGCGAGATCGTCGAGTGGCTGCCCAAGTCCTATCAGGGCGATCATGAGGCCCGCCAGCACATGCACGACGCCCAGTGCATCGCCGGCATCGCCTTCTCCTCGGGTCTGCTGGGCATTGTCCACTCCATGGCTCACAAGACCGGTGCCGCCTTTGAGGGCGACCACATCATCCACGGTTGCGCCAACGCCATGTACCTGGGCAAGGTCATCCAGTTCAACGCCAAGGACGCTCGCGCCAAGAGCCGCTACGCCTTCATCGCCAAGGAGATCCTGCACCTCGCCGGCGAGACCGAGGACGAGCTGGTCGAGGCTCTGGTCCAGGAGATTCGCGACCTCAACGACAAGCTCGACATCCCGCAGGGCATCAAGAACTACGGTGCCAAGGGCGTGAAGGCCGACGAGTCCATCATCGATTACGATGAGTTCGAGGCTAAGAAGCACGACGTTGCCGCCAACGCCATCCTCGACGCCTGCACGGGCTCCAACCCGCGCCAGCCGTCTCAGGAGGAGATGGAGCAGCTGCTCGAGTGCGTCTACACCGACACCCCGGTCACGTTCTAATCGGCACACATTGTTCTGATAAGGGTCTCGCGCTCTGTGCGCGGGACCCTTTTTGCTATGGTGCAATCTAACCTGTCCTCAATGCGCCAAGTTGCCACAAGGGGACAGGTGGCTTTGCACCAATCGTTGTTTGATGAAGGGCGGATTCTCGTATGGCGCTTCCTATGGTTTATGGCGGTCCCGGCCGGTATGTTCAGGGGCCGGGCGAACTTTCGCGTCAGGGCAGATATTTGTCATGGTTGGGCTGTGCTGCCTATGTCTTGTTTGACCAGGGCACCGAGGATCGGCTGTGCAGGCAGATCGTCGATGGATTTCTGGACGAAGATCTAAGCGAGCCGTTCTTTAAGATTTATGACGGTCCGTGTACGGAAGATGCCGTTGTCGAAATGGCCAAGGAAGCCCAGGCCGAGTATTGCGACATGGTGGTCGGCATCGGTGGTGGCAAGATGCTCGACATCGCCAAGGCCGTTGCGTTTTATGCCGAGCTGCCGTTGTGCGTATGCCCCACGGCGGCTTCGATGGACGGCCCGTGCAGCGCGATTTCGGTGCTGTATCACGAGGATGGGTCGTTCGACCGCTATCTGATGCTCGAAAAGAATCCAGATTTGGTTGTGGTCGATACCGGCGTGGTCGCGGCAGCCCCGCTGCGTATGACGGTCGCTGGCATGGGCGACGCACTGGCAACGTATTTCGAGGCGCGTTCGTGCGCCGCGGCGCACGGCGCTAACGAGCACGGTGGCGCGCCGGGACACTTGGCCTTGGTTGCGGCTCGTGCCTGCTATGACACACTCATGGAGTGCGGCGTCGCTGCCAAGCGCGATCTTAAAAAGGGTCGTATATCGCCGGCGGTTGAGCGCCTGATCGAGTGCAATATTCTGCTCTCGGGTGTTGGCTTTGAGAGCGGTGGCCTAGCGCTTGCCCATGCCATCGCCAACGGCCTGACGATTCTGCCCGAGTGCAAGGCCATGCACGGTGAGGCCGTGGCATTTGGCCTGGTGGTGCAGCTTCGTTTGGAGCGCGCACCCGAGCTTGATCAGGTGCTCGAGTTTTGCCGGCGCGTTGGTCTGCCGACGACACTCGAGGAGCTGGGCCTTGGCGAGATTTCCGATGATGACCTGCTGAGCGTTGCGGACGCAACTTTTAAGAACGAGCGCAATATGGCTAACGAACAGGCCAAGGTGACCAAACAAAAGCTCGTGCAGCTCATGTGCGAGGCATAGCTTGGCGCTTGATTGACCTTGTGCAATCGAGGCGGCGATAGGCCATAGGCTATTTGTCTCAATGATGCGCCGCATGTAATTTGCCCGAGGCGTGGGCCGATGGCGTATCATTATCTCTTGCTTGTTTGCACTGCTCAGGGAGGGGCCGCGCATGGCGCAGGAACACGATCTGTTTGATGACATTATCGAGATCAGCAAGGGTTTCGACTTTCTTAAAAACCCACTTGGCGGCGTGACCGATGCGCTCGATCCGTCGGCGCCGCAGTGGAATCCCGCCGACTATAAGGAGCGTCCGCGCGGCAACACCATTCCGTGCCTGACCTGCAAAAACGAAAAGAGCGGCTGCTCCGCGTGCATGGATGTGTGCCCGGTCAACGCTATCGAGGTCGAGGAAGACTCCATCGAGATTCTCGACTCCTGCCGCAAGTGCGGCCTGTGCGCCGCTGCCTGTCCGACCGAGGCAATCATCTCGCCGCGCCTGGCGCCCAAAAACCTGTATGACGACATTGTCTCGGCGGCAACGAGCCACGAGACCGCCTACGTTACCTGCACGCGCGCCCTCAAGCGCATGCCGCGCGAGAACGAGGTCGTCGTTGCCTGCGTGGGCGATATTACGGCCGAGACCTGGTTCTCGGTACTGGCGGACTATCCCAACGTGAGCGTGTACCTGCCCCTGGGCGTGTGCGATAAATGCCGCAACACCGGTGGCGAGGATATCCTGGGCGAGGCGATTGCGAAGGCTGAGGAGTGGTCTGGCACGGGTATGGGCCTGGAGGTCGACCCCAAGAGCCTCAAGTGCCATAAGCTCCGCGAGTACGAGCGCAAGGAGTACATGGAAAAGATTGCCCGCACGACGGGTCTGACGGTGACCAAGCTCAACCCGGCGACGGCGGCGCTGGCCTCGGTGACGCAGAAGTTGAAGGCCCATCGCCATCAGATTACCCAGCTGGAGCGCACGCTCAACACCATGTGCGGCACCACGACGGCAAAGCGTCGCCGTTCGCTCACGCATGGGCGGCAGCTGGTGCTTTCGACACTGCAGAACCATCCCGAGCTTGCCCAGAACATGCAGGTGAGTACTCCTGAGTGCGATTTTGACAAGTGCACATCGTGTGGCGAGTGCGTCAATGTATGCCCCACGTTCGCCTGCGATTTGGTGGGAAGCGGCCGCTTTGCGTTGGAGTCCACATATTGCTTGGGCTGCGGCGCCTGTGTCAAGGTTTGTCCCGAACATGCGCTCAAGCTGGTCGAACACGATGCGTCCAACTTGGTTGTCGTCGACCCCGAAGCCGAGGAAAAGGCCGCTCAGAAGGCCAAAGCCCACGAAGAGGCCCAAAAGGTAAAAGCCGAGGCGAAGGCCAAGCTCGACAAGATGCTCGACCAGGTGGAGAAGCTCGCGGACTAGCCAGCTACCCCAATCTCTGCTTCATTTGCGCCGCCGCGGTGTCCGGATTCGCCCGGATGCTGCGGCGGCGCTATACTTATGCAGTTTGAAGTACCTGTACCAAAAGGAGCTGTCGTGTCCCTTTCCATCGGTATCGTGGGCCTGCCCAACGTGGGCAAGTCGACGCTGTTCACCGCGCTTACCAAAAAGACCGGCCTTGCCGCCAACTACCCGTTCGCCACGATCGACCCCAACGTGGGTATCGTCGATGTGCCCGATAGCCGCCTGCAAAAGCTCGCCGACATTGTCAACCCTGGCCGCATTGTGCCGGCTACGGTCGAGTTTGTCGACATCGCGGGCCTGGTGAAGGGTGCCAACGAGGGCGAGGGCCTGGGCAACCAGTTCTTGGCAAACATTCGCGAGACCGACGCTATCTGCGAGGTCGTGCGCTATTTTAAGGATCCCAACGTCATGCGTGAGGTGGGTCGTACGGGCGAGTTCGTCGATCCCGCCGGCGATGCCGACACCATCATGACCGAGCTTATCCTGGCCGACATGGGCACGCTCGAGAAGCAGCTGCCTAAGCTCGAGAAGGAGGCCAAGCGCGACAAGGAGCTCATGCCCAAGTTTGAGGTCGCCAAGCGCCTGCTCGCCTGGCTCAACGAGGGCAAGCGCGCCGCGTCCATGGAGATGACCGACGAGGAGCGCGCCGCTGCCAAGGGCCTGTTCCTACTCACCATGAAGCCCATCTTGTATGTGGCCAACGTGGACGAGGACATGCTCAACGAGGACCTGGCGCCCATCGATGGCGTCAAGCCACTGCCGATCTGCGCCAAGATCGAGGCCGAGCTTTCCGAGCTCGATCCCGAGGATGCGGCCGACTACCTGGAGAGCCTGGGCCTGGAGCAGCCCGGCCTGGACGTGCTCGCGCAGGCAGCCTACAAGCTGCTCGGTCTGCAGTCGTTCTTTACGGCTGGCGAGATGGAGGTCAAGGCCTGGACGGTGCGTCAGGGCGCGACCGCCCCGCAGGCCGCCGGTGTCATCCATACCGACTTTGAGCGCGGCTTTATTAAGGCCGAGGTCATTGGCTATGATGACTACATCGAGCTCGGTGGCGAGCAAGGCGCCAAGGCTGCAGGCAAGCTGCGCATCGAGGGCAAAGAGTATGTCATGGCCGATGGCGACGTCGTGCACTTCCGCTTTAACGTGTAAGGACGGCGAGCATGTTTAAATATGGAAAAAAAGCTGGCTACATGGGCATCGCGCTGCTGGTGCTTGCAGTGCTTCCGCTGGTGGTCGCAGCGTTTGTAATCCCTAACATTGGTCCCGAGGTGGCAACAAAGTTTAATGCCGCCGGCGAGGTGACGCGCTGGGGCAAGAGCTACGAGCTGCTGGCGCTGCCGGTACTCAACCTGCTGCTGAGCGTGGCGACGTACTTTACGGCGGGACGCCAGGCAAAGAACAATGAGGACTCCGCCGCCATGGCGCGCATCGTGTGCGAGCGCTACCTGCGAAACGGCTGCATCACGGGCGCATTCCTCAACGTAATTAACGTCTACTTTATGTATTCGGCGATTACCGGCACAGGCTTTGGCCTGGGCTTTTAGCTTGCGCCTTTAGGCAACGAGCCTGCAAGCATATTCGATGGCTGCTGCGAGGCCGCCGCTCGATCGTGGTTGAAAGACCACATCGGCGGCGGCCTCGTTTTCGTATCCGGCACCGCGAAGGCAGAGCGCAATACCGGCTTCCAAGAGAAGGGGCAGGCCACGCCGGCTGGTTGCTATTACTACGGCCTGGTCAAGGGTGCAGCCGTGCGCTTGGCATTGGATGGCAAGTTCACCTTGCGCCGGGCAAGGGACCAAAACGGCGGCGACGCGACTTGATAGCAATGCAAATGCTGTGCGCTCATCGGGCGAAAGGCACTCTGCCTCAACGACGACGAGCTTGGGCGGTGCGCTGTTTGTGCGAAGCGTGGCTCGGTACATGCGGACCGAAGAACCCGACATAGAAAACTCCTGTATATTGGGCAAAACGTAAACTATAGTTTACGTTTTTGTTTTGCTCCATTTCAAACTCGTCTGCATGAACGAACATGCGAAACAGATTCTTGGCGAGCGAGTCGAGCGGACGCGCAAGGCCCTTGGTATCTCCAAGGTCGATTTTTGCGTGGCGGTTGGAATCAGCCGACCTTATCTCGATCAAATCGAAAGCGGAACGGCAAACAGCACGCTCGAGATTTTATTTAAACTTGCGCCCGCGCTTGGCATGACGGTGTCAGAGCTTCTCGAGGGCATTGAGTAGGCGTTTTTGCTAGATTTGTCGTTTGCTGAACGGGTCCCCCCGACGGCGGCGTGCAAAAACCCGAGTATTCAGCATCCCTCAATAAATTGACAGCAACCGAAGGCGCAAATACGATGCTTGCTGTTTTGGATTTTCCACAAAATTCATTATTATGAGGAATAATAGACGCGTGGGACGAGCCTATCGAACCGAAAAGCGATTTACAGCTAGCGGTTTTAGCGTTTCCGGAAGGGGCGGGTGCTGAAAACTCCGCTTTTTGCACGTTCCGAGAGGTACCACGTGCCCTACAAGGCCCAAAGAGGCGGATTTTGTTTTAGCTACACCATCGGGATGCGGTCATGGTTGACTTGGCTGTAGAACAGGCGCTGAATCTCGGCCGCATCACGTGACTGGCCGAGCGCCCACATGGTCTTGGCCACGAGCGTTTCGGTGGTCATATCGTCGCCGCGTAAAATACCCGGATGGTCGGCGTAGGCACGGCCGACCTCATAAACACCCAGATCGAGGCCCTCTTCGGGGACCTGTGTGGTCATAACGACGGTGCGACCCGAATCGACCCAGCGGAAAATCGCCTCCTGGAATGACTCGCCGGACTCGCCAAACTCGGGAATACCGCCAATGCCAAAGGTCTCCAGAATTACGGCGTCGTAGCTATCGGTCAGGGCGTCCAATATGCCTGGATTCACGCCGGGTGTGAGCTTAAGGACAAACACGCGCGGGTCGATACGGTCGTAGAAACGAACCGGGCTCTCATTCTGGTGGGTGCCGTGGAGCCCGTTGCGCACGATGCGGTCGTTGCGGATGTAGGCAATGGGCGGATAGTTGACGCTAATGAACGCGTTAAAGCTCATGGTGCGCTGCTTGCGGGCGCGCGTGCCGGCGATGGCCACACCGCCAAACACGATTGAGACGTCGTGCGAATGCTCGTCAAGCGCATAGAGCAGGCTCTGGTACAGATTGAGCTTGGCATCGGTAAAGGGGTTGCCCATGGGCTTTTGCGAGCCGGTGAGCACGATGGGCTTGGGGCTGTCCTGAATCAGGTAAGAAAGCGCCGCCGCGGTGTAGCTCATGGTGTCGGTGCCGTGCAGAATCACGAAGCCGTCGTGGTCAGCATAACCCTCGACGATGACGTCGCGGATCCGCATCCAGTCACTCGGGCGCATATTGGTGCTGTCGATGTTCATGGGCTGCACGACGTCGAGCTCGCAGAGGCCCGAGATCTCGGGGACGCTCTGGGCGAGTTCCTCACCGGTTAGGGCGGGGGAGAGGCCGTTGCCGTCCTCGGTCGATGCGATGGTGCCGCCCGTGGCGATGAGAAGGATGCGCTTCATGTTGGTGTTCCTATCGTATTTGCCGCCCCAGAGGCGGAGTCGTTCGGCAGTATTGTGGCACAGGGTGTCCAATGTTCAAACGTATTACATCATCTGTAACGTTTGGTAACACTTCAATTGCCGTCAAATAGGGGCCCAGGTCGTGCGTTTGCCGTGCGCTGATGGCTGCGAGGGACGAGAAACCCCATATAACGTGTACACTATGAAAGTTATTCTCGTTTATTCGCGCGGGTGGGCATCGGCTCCCCGCCAACAAGAGGGGGAAACCATGGATCAAAAGGCTTCCGCAAAGGTCCTCGTACTCGACTTTGGTGCGCAGTACGGTCAGCTCATTGCCCGTCGCGTCCGCGACCTCAACGTGTATTCCGAGATTGTTCCCTGCGACATCTCGGCCGATGAGATTCGCGAGATGAACGCCTCTGCGCTCATCCTTTCCGGCGGCCCGGCCTCCGTGTATGCCGAGGACGCTCCGTCCATCGATCCTGCCATCTTTGACCTGGGCCTTCCCGTCCTGGGCTTCTGCTACGGCCATCAGATCACGGCCGTGACGCTCGGCGGCAAGGTCGGCCACTCAGAGGTGGGCGAGTACGGCCGCGCTACCATCACACGCACGGCCGGCGCCAAGCTCTTTAACTCTACGCCCATGAAGCAAACCGTGTGGATGAGCCACCGCGACGCCGTTTCCGAGGTACCCGAGGGCTTTACCGTTACCGCCAGCACCGACGTGTGCCCGGTTGCCGCCATGGAGTGCCCCGAGCGCAAGATTTTCACCACGCAGTTCCACCCCGAGGTCAAGCACTCCGAGTACGGTCAGCAGCTGCTGAGCAACTTCCTGTTTGAGATCTGCGGTCTGGAGCCCAACTGGAGCATGGACAACCTGGTCGAGACCATGACGGCCGAGTTCCGCGAGAAGGTCGGCGACGACCGCGTGATTCTGGCCCTGTCCGGTGGCGTCGACTCCTCCGTCGTGGCTGCGCTGGGCGCTCGCGCCGTGGGCAAGCAGATGACCTGCGTGTTCATCAACCACGGCCTGCTGCGCAAGGGCGAGCCCGAGCAGGTGGAGGAGGTCTTCACCAAGCAGTTCGATGTCGACTTTATCCACGTTCACGCCGAGGACCGTTATGCCGAGCTTCTGGCTGGCGTGACCGAGCCCGAGGAGAAGCGCCGCATCATCGGTACTCAGTTCTGGAAAGAGTTCTTCGCCGTGGCGCAGCAGCTCGAGATCGATGGCAAGCCGGTCAAGTACCTGGCTCAGGGCACCATCTACCCCGACATCATCGAGTCCGGCGCTCGCAAGACAGGCGGCAAGACGGCCACCATCAAGAGCCATCACAACCTGATCCCGTTCCCCGAGGGCGTACACTTCGACCTCATTGAGCCGCTTGATCACTTCTTTAAGGACGAGGTCCGCGCGCTTGGTCTGGCACTGGGCCTGCCGGGTCATATCGTGTTCCGTCAGCCTTTCCCGGGCCCGGGTCTGGCCATCCGCATCATCGGTGCGGTCGACAAGGAGAAGCTCGAGATCCTCAAAAACGCCGATGCCATCGTGCGCGAGGAGCTGGATGCCTACAACCAGCGCCTGTTTGAGCAGACCGGCGAGCGCAACTCCGAGCACAGCTGCTGGCAGTATTTCGCGGTCCTGCCCGACATCAAGTCCGTTGGCGTTATGGGCGACGAGCGCACCTATCAGCGCCCGATCATCCTGCGTGCCGTCGAATCCAGTGATGCCATGACCGCCGACTGGGCCAAGCTGCCCTACGATGTGCTGGCCCGCATTTCCGGCCGCATCGTTGCCGAGGTCCCCGGCGCCAACCGCGTGTGCTACGACATTACGTCCAAGCCGCCCGCGACCATCGAGTGGGAGTAGTCGAAAGGCTATTTCGAGGCGTCGAATTTCCGTCCGCTGAGTACCGCAGAGTGTCGCAGCGTACGGAAGAAACGCAAAGCCCCCAGCAACTTGGGGGAATAAATTGAGCGAGATACCCCCGATTTCCACTTGAAATCGGGGGTATTTTTTATGCTTTGACCTGCTGTTTTAGGAAGTTTTACTCCTAATTGCCGTACAGGGCGGACATGGCGGCACCCCACGGACGGGGAGTAAAAGGTTTGTTGGGGGAGTAAATTGTCCCAGTCGCCTGTCCCAGTGGGGCAAAACGGACCCCAAAACTCAACTGAAACTCAACGGGGCGAAATATGGTGGCTTTTCAGCAAAACCGCAGGTCAACAATGGGGAGTAAAAAATTACTCCCCCAAGCGATTTTATCGGCTTTAACCCACTTCGAATGGTGGGTTTCGGGCATAAGAAAAGCAGGTGTTTCACTCCCAATTGCGGGGGTAAAGCCACCTGCTCGCGTTTCAGTAAATATTTACTCCTAGAATTTGGCCTTCCAGTCGGCGTATTCCTCCGGCGTGATCTCTCCGGATTCCAGCTCGTTTCGCTTTGCGGCCCAGGCCTTGAGCATCTGGGCCGTCTTGGGCGCCTTCTCGGCAGACGCGTCGATAGAAAGACCAGAGCCATCCTCAGCGGGCACGATGCCGAACTCGTCCTCCAGCTGCAGAAGGAGGCCCAGGAGGTCTCGGGCGTTCTCTACCCCGAAGTCCTTCAGGGCAAGCGGGGAGATGTCGAGGGCTTCGGCAATGGCCTCCACCTGAGGCTGCTTGGGGGTCCTGAAATCCGTCTCGTAGTGGCGGATCGCACCCTCCGAGACGCCGATCCTCTCGCCCAGTTCTCCCTGGTAGAGCCCGCGCAGCTTGCGGTAGTACCTGATCTTCTCGCCAGTCGTCATCTTCCCTCCTGAAAATCTAAACCTCGTAATTCTAGCACCGTACGCAAACGTACGCAATTTCTTGACAGTACGAAAGCGTACGATTATGATTCGCTCATATCAAACGTACGTAATCGTACGATATTAGGAGGACAAATGAACCAGGAAGAAAACAGGCCCACCATGCTCAACGCCGAGCAGGTCGCACAGAGGCTGAACATGTCGAAAGGGTTCGCCTACAAGATCATCCAGGAGATGAACGAGGAGCAGATCAAGAAGGGTCGCGCGGTGGTCAAGGGCCGCGTCCGCTCCGACCACTTCGAGGCAAGATTCTTTGCCGGTGATGAAGATGCCCGTATATAGAAGCGAGAACGGGACGTTCTACTCCCAGTGCTTCTACCGCGACGGCAGGGGCGCGAAGCGGCACAAGGTCAAGAGGGGCTTTGCCACCGAGCTCGAGGCGCTCATGTGGGAGAAGGACTTCCTTGCTGTCCACAACGGCACCATGGACATGCTCTTCGCGGACTTCGTCGACGTGTACGCCACCGAGATCAAGCCTCGAATCAGGGAGCACACCTGGCTGACCAAGGAGTACATGATCAAGGACAAGATCATCCCCTTCTTCGGGAAGATGAGGATGTCCGAGATCAAGCCCATCGACGTCGTCCGCTGGCAGAACCAGCTTATCGACCACAAGGACGCCAACGGGAAGCCGTACTCGGCCACCTACCTCAGAACCATCAACAACCAGCTGAACGCCATCTTCAACCATGCCGAGCGCTACTACGACCTGACGGGCAACCCGTGCAGGAAGGTAACGAAGATGGGCTCGAAGAAAGGCGGAGAGATGAACTTCTGGACGAAGCAGGAGTATCTGAGGTTCTCGGAGGCCATCATGGACAAACCTCTTTCCTTTTACGCTTTCGAGGTCCTCTACTGGACAGGTATCCGCTGTGGAGAGCTCCTCGCCCTCACCCCATCCGATTTCATCTTCGAGACCTCGGAGCTCAGCATCACGAAGTCGTATCAGCGTTTGAAGGGCATCGACACCATCACCGACCCGAAGACTCCGAACTCCGTGCGAAGGATCGCCATGCCCAAGTTCCTCGCCGAGGAGATGAAGGAGTACCTGGAAGACTTCAGAGACGACCTTGGTCCCCATGACCGCATCTTCGACGTGACGAAGTACTACCTGACGCACGAGATGGAGTGCGGATGCAAGGAGTCCGGAGTCAAGAGGATCAGGGTCCATGACCTGAGGCACAGCCATGTCTCCCTGCTCATCGAGATGGGCTTCTCCGCGTTGGCGATCGCTGATCGCGTTGGCCACGAGAGCACCGATATCACCTACCGTTACGCCCACCTCTTCCCGAACAAACAGACCGAGATCGCCAACGCTCTTGAGTGCACCAAGGAGGGCTAGCCATGCCCTGCCCCAACTCTGCACGCAAGAGGTCGAAGACCATGGCTTTCAGGGTGAGCCCGGAGGAATACGAGCGGATCACCAATTTGGCCAAGTTGAGCGGGATGGACAAGCAAGATTTCATCATGGCCAAACTGATGGATCACGAGATAGTCGTAAGACCCTCTACGAGGGTCTACAAGGCCTTGAAAGACGCAATGGCGGAAATATACCAGCAACTGCTCAGAATCCGCGCAGGAGGCGAGCTGGACGCCTCAATGGAGGAAACTATCGGACTGCTGGCGAAGTTCTTTGACGGCCTTGCGCCAGCTGCAGACACCACCAGCAATATCGACCGAGAATACGAAAGTGTTTGGGATCTTGAGAGATACTAGGGTGTCCGTTGGTAGGGACAAGGTGCCATCGTACTCATCGTAAAATTCTTCTGGCATTGATACACAACGACAGGGGTTTGGCATATGAATTTCAATGCGTGCGTAAGGCCCGAAACCATCAGCAGCCCAACTAGCTTGGCGCATCCTTTTGGACGCGCCAAGCTAGTTATCCCCAATCAAAAGAACGATTATGGGAAGAATGAATCCGCCACGCTCGAAGACCTGTATGGGATGGAATTTGTAGCGGCCTACGTCCTTTGTAACGCTTACGCAAACGGTGAAGCGAAACCTCAGGCCGTTTTATTTCGATTTGAGAACTGCGATGTTCTGCTTAAAGTTAATCGGTGTTCAGGTTGTTTAGAGATGCAATTGGAAGCTCTTGATCTTCGAGCAATCCGTTATTCAGTCCCACTCAATCAAGATTGCTATTACTGGCAACTCGACTATAGTTCCTTGCATTTAACTGGGAATACCCTGATTTCTTTCAAGCTCAAACTGGACTCATCAAGCAACGATGCACAACGAGCTGAGTTTAACCTTGGAAATGGGAGGATAATCTTTGAAGCAAATCGCCTTTACATCATCGATACGTAGTAGTAAAGGACTTCGCTTGCCGGCAGTCTTTCCTCGTAAATCTCCAGGCCATTTTGAAGGTTAACCTGACTTGAATCAATTTTAAAATGCAGCCTGCTTGATCGCGTTTCCGACGGAAGGATCAATGCGGAACAAGTATCTAAGCAATACTCCTCACCGGTTTTTGGGTTGATTAAATGAGAAAGCAGCATCGTATACACAAGTTGCTTGTAATCAACATCGTCAACAGAAGAGTAGTACTTGGCATCAAAGATGCACTGCAACCCATCGTCTAAAAGATAGTAATCTGGCTCCATGGTTTGGCCGGGGCTTGCAATATTTAACGCATAGTATGCTTTATTAAAATCGGAAGGTCCCGTTGGCGAGTCCGACAAACAAAGTTGTCCATTACAAACTCCCTGAAAACGAGAACGTAAATACGATAAGGCAGCGCTCTCCCAGATTTTTTCAAACGAGTAATGCTTCAAGTAATATGGGCCGCCTATATTGGTCCCACTAAAAAAGGAAATGAGAGCATCAATCAGATCAATTTTTGTGTCAAGAAACGAGCGATTGCGTTCCTCCAATAACTTCCCGATAACATAGTCCTTATTCTCGAGAAGATTACGATTCGGATAATGAGAAAAGCTTTCACCCTCAAACAAAAAACCAAACCGAGAAAGCGTATACCCAATAACGAAAGACATACACTCCGTAATCAAGGTCTCAACGTTTTTTGTGGCCCTGTATCTTAAAG
>NZ_JBNPLL010000007.1:0-73564 GCF_050313455.1 Collinsella sp. SGI.180 | reverse complement strand
AAGAGGCGAGCCCGTGCCTGAGCAGGAATTTGGAGAGCCGCTGCTTCGCGCGCGAGAGGTCGTCCCTCGCGTCCTCGAGCGCCCTGGTCAGGTCGCGGGCGGCCTCGCACTCGTCGTCGGGGACCCACACCTCGACGACGTTGCCGACCGACAGCATGCGGGCGAGGAACTCGGCGTCGTTGCGGTCGTTCTTCCTGCGCCTGTCCGCGCTGGGCTTGATCATCTTCGAGACGGCGCCGACCACGCAGTCGACCCCGAGGCCGGAGAGCCTCTTCTGCAGGTCGAACCCCGTGACCCCGGATTCGTACACGCACCTGGCCTTTGGGTCCACGGACCGCACCCACTCCGCGACTGCCCCGGCGTCGTAGCCGAAGGTCGCGCAGCGCACCTCCCCGGTCATGACGTCGAGGGAGACTGCCTTTATCGAGCGGGCGTGGACGTCGAGGCCGACGAAGGTGGTAGTATCGAGCATGGGAGCCCCTTCCATGAATGCGGCGTGGCCGCCGCGGCTGAATTAGACACTCACCATTGTCGGCCTAATCCGCGGTCTTTCATGCAGCAGGGGCTCTCAATGTTTTTATGTCCTGCTCATATCGTCTGTGTAGGCTTTGCGGAAATGTGGCTATTTTAGGATACGCCCGGCGGCGTGGTCTGTTGACGACACAGCTAACGGCACGTATCCTATCGAACTGCGTGTTTCGTAGGGGGATGCTGACCCCTCGATTCAAGCCGTTGCACTTTACAGAAAGCTGGAATCATTCGAGAAGGAGTACGCTTTGCCTACTATTAACCAGCTGGTTCGCCAGGGCCGTCGTTCCGCGCCCAAGAAGTCCAAGAACGCTGCTCTGCAGCACAACTCCCAGAAGCGCGGCGTGTGCACCCGCGTCTTCACCACGAGCCCCAAGAAGCCGAACTCGGCTCTTCGTAAGGTTGCCCGTGTTCGCCTCGTCAACGGCATCGAAGTTACTGCTTACATTCCGGGTGAGGGCCACAACCTGCAGGAGCACTCCATCGTGCTCGTCCGCGGCGGTCGTGTTCGTGACCTCCCTGGTGTCCGTTATCACGTCATCCGTGGCGCCTACGATGCTGCTCCGGTCCAGAACCGTATGCAGGCCCGTTCCAAGTACGGTGCTAAGCGCCCCAAGGCCAAATAAGCCAGATAACGTTTTGATACTTTCGCCGTGTGCCGCCTAAGCGCCGCACGGTAGACACTTAAGGAGATTTCACATGCCGCGTCGTGCAGCAGCTAATCGTCGTGAGGTTCAGCCTGACGCCGTTTACAACAACCGCCTGGTGACTCAGCTCATCAACAAGGTCCTTCTTGACGGCAAGAAGGCTACCGCTGAGCGCATCGTTTACACCGCTTTCGAGATCGTTGCCGAGAAGTCCGAGGGTGGCGACGCTCTCGCTACCTTCAAGAAGGCTATGGACAACGTCAAGCCCACGCTCGAGGTTAAGCCCAAGCGTGTCGGTGGCGCTACCTATCAGGTCCCGATGGAGGTCAACTCCCGTCGTTCCACCGCTCTGGGCATCCGCTGGATCGTCAACTTCTCCCGCGCTCGCAAGGAGAAGACCATGGCTGAGCGTCTCGCAAACGAGATTCTGGACGCTTCCAACGGCCTGGGCGCTTCCGTCAAGAAGCGTGAGGACGTCTTCAAGATGGCCGAGGCCAACCGCGCGTTCTCTCACTATCGTTGGTAAGTTAAGGTAAGGAACTAACATGGCTAAGGCTAAGCACAAGCTTTCCGATACCCGTAACATCGGCATCATGGCCCACATCGATGCCGGTAAGACCACCACGACCGAGCGTATTCTTTACTACACCGGTAAGACCCACAAGATCGGTGAGGTCCATGAGGGCGCTGCCACCATGGACTGGATGGTTCAGGAGCAGGAGCGCGGCGTAACCATTACCTCCGCTGCTACCACGTGCTTCTGGAACAAGGACGGTAAGGACTACCGCATCCAGATCATCGACACCCCGGGCCACGTTGACTTCACCGCCGAGGTCGAGCGCTGCCTGCGCGTCCTCGATGGCGCTGTCGCCGTCTTCGACGCCGTTGCCGGCGTCCAGCCCCAGTCTGAGACCGTTTGGCGTCAGGCTTCTACCTTCAACGTTCCCCGCATCGCCTTCATCAACAAGTATGACCGCGTGGGCGCTGACTTCTTCAACGCTATCGAGACCATGAAGGATCGTCTCGACGCTAACGCCGTGGCCGCTCAGGTCCCGATGGGCGCCGAGGACAACTTCTGGGGCGTCATCGACCTGGTCACCATGACTGCATGGGACTTCAAGGCCGACGAGAAGGGCATGACCTACCCCGAGCCGATGGACGAGATCCCGGCTGAGTTCGCCGACATCGCTGCCACCAAGCGCGAGGAGCTCCTCGACGCCGCTGCCAGCTTTGACGACGAGCTCATGGAGAAGATCCTCATGGAGGAGGACTTCACCGTCGAGGAGCTCAAGGCTGCTCTTCGCAAGGGCGTTCTGGCCAACGAGCTCAACCTCGTCTTTGTGGGCTCCGCCTACAAGAACAAGGGCGTTCAGGAGCTGCTCGACGCTGTCGTCGACTACCTGCCCAGCCCGCTCGACGTTGAGGCCGTCACCGGTACCGATCCGGAAACCGGCGAGGAGATCGTGCGTCATCCCTCCTTCGACGAGCCCTTCTCCGGCCTGGTCTTCAAGATCATGACCGACCCGTTCGTCGGTAAGCTCACCTACGTCCGCGTTTATTCCGGTCGCGCCGAGTCCGGCTCCTACGTGGTCAACGCCTCCAACGGTCAGCGCGAGCGCCTCGGCCGCATCCTCGAGATGAACGCCGCCGAGCGTATCGACCGTGACGACGCTTGCGCCGGTGACATCGTCGCCTGCGTTGGCTTCAAGAACTCCACCACCGGTGACACCCTGTGCGCCGAGGGCAAGGAGATCGTCCTCGAGAAGATCGAGTTCGCTAAGCCCGTTATCGACGTTGCCATCGAGCCCAAGACCAAGGCCGAGCAGGACAAGATGTCCCTGGCTCTGACCAAGCTCGCCGAGGAGGACCCGACCTTCACGGTGTCCACCAACCACGAGACCGGCCAGACCATCATCGCCGGCATGGGCGAGCTGCACCTCGAGATCATCGTTGACCGTCTGCTCCGTGAGTTCAAGGTTGACGCTAACGTCGGTAAGCCCCAGGTTGCCTACCGCGAGACCGCTGGTCACGACGTCGAGAGGGCTGAGGGCAAGTTCGTCCGTCAGTCCGGCGGTCGCGGTCAGTACGGCCACGCCGTCATCAAGCTCGAGAAGATGGAGGAGGGCTTCGGCTACGAGTTCGTCAACGCTATCGTCGGCGGCGTCGTGCCCAAGGAGTACATCCCGTCCATCGACAAGGGCATCCAGGAGGCCCTGAACACCGGTGTTATCGCCGGCTTCCCGGTCCTCGACGTTAAGGTCACCCTGTTCGACGGTTCTTACCACGAGGTCGACTCCTCCGAGGCCGCCTTCAAGATCGCCGGTTCCATGGCTATCAAGGACGCCCTCAAGAAGTCCGATCCGCAGCTGCTCGAGCCGATCATGGCTGTCGAGGTCGAGACCCCCGAGCAGTACATGGGCGACGTTATGGGCAACCTCTCCGGTCGCCGCGGCAAGATCGAGGGCATGGAGGATCGCAAGAACACCAAGCTCATCCGTGCCAAGGTGCCGCTGGGCGAGATGTTCGGTTACGCTACCGACCTTCGCTCCCAGACCCAGGGCCGTGCATCCTACACGATGCAGTTCGACTCTTATGAGCCTGCGCCCAAGTCCATCGTGGACGAGGTCATGAGCAAGAACGCCTAAGTTCGAGCTCCCTGTTACGTAATCCGCGAGAACATCTCTCGCACTCTTTGGAGGTTTAAGTTGGCTACCCAGAAGATCCGCATTCGCCTCAAGGGCTATGATCACGAGGTCGTCGATCAGTCCGCGAAGCTCATTGTCGAGACCGCTCAGAAGACCGGCGCTCGCGTTTCCGGTCCTGTCCCCCTGCCCACCGAGCGCAACCTGTACACGGTTATCCGCTCGCCGCACAAGGACAAGGACTCCCGCGAGCAGTTCGAGATGCGCACCCACAAGCGCCTCATCGACATCCTCGACCCCACCTCGGGCACCGTTGATTCGCTCATGCGTCTCGACCTCCCCGCTGGCGTCGACATCGACATCAAGCTCTAAGCTTTTTGCTCGATAGTGCGATTTGTAAGGCCGCAGCCCTAAGGGTTGCGGCCTTTTTTGTATCGATGGGGTAAAGGGTCTACACTACTGAGCTATTCGACAAACGGGTGTATGAGTAAAACTGTTGGGGGCAGATATAGATGGTCGAGTGGATCGTTCGTCGTGCGCAGGGCGACCGTGCGCGCGTGGGCACGTTGGCGGGCGTGGTGTGTATTCTCGCTAATGTGGCACTATGCGCTGCGAAGGGTGCAATTGGCGTGCTGTCGGGATCGGTTTCGATTGTGGCGGACGCCATGAACAACCTGTCCGACGCCAGCTCAAACATCGTGAGCGTGCTTGGCTTTAAGCTGGCGGGCAAGCCGGCAGACCCCGAGCACCCTTACGGCCATGGCCGCTACGAGTATCTCTCGGGTCTGGTCGTGGCGGCGCTCGTGCTGCTCATCGGCCTCGAACTGGTGAAGTCCTCGTTTGAGCGTATCGTCCACCCCGAACCCGTCGAGTTCTCGCTTGCCCTGGTGGCAGTCTTGGCGCTTTCGATGGTTGTTAAACTGTGGATGGCGGCCCTCAACCAAAAGCTCGGTGACCGTATTGAGTCTGAGACGCTGCATGCGACCGCGCAAGATTCCAAGAACGATGTCCTTGCCACAGGCGCCGTGTTAGCGTGCGCAATTGTTTCGCAGGTGACGCATGTCAATCTTGATGCTTGGGTCGGCCTTGCCGTTGGCGCCTATATTGGCTGGAGCGGTTTTGAACTCATCCAGGATACGGTGAGCCCGCTTTTGGGTCAGGCGCCCGATCCCAAACTGGTCGAATATATTCGCGGCAAGATCATGAGCTACCCTGGCGTTTTGGGCGTTCATGACCTAATGGTTCACGACTACGGCCCGGGCAGGAAGTTCGCAAGCGCTCACGCCGAGATGGCGGCCGAGGCCAGCCCGCTGGAAAGTCACGACACGCTCGACAACATTGAACAGGCATTTAGGGACGAAGACGACATGATTGTCACGCTTCACTACGATCCCATCGTGACCGATGACCCCAATGTGGCGAGCATGCGTTTGCGCATTCACGCCATGGCCCAACAGATCGATAGCCGCCTTTCGATTCATGACCTGCGCTGTGTGCCGGGTCCTACGCACACCAACGTGATCTTTGACTGCGTGCGTCCCTCGGATTTGGGCATGGGGTCCGATGAGCTCAAGCACGCGTTGGCCCAGAGGGTCGAATCGGAATTTCCCAAGTCGATTGCCAAGATTACGATCGACGATGACTACGTAGGGCATACCCACGAGTAGGTCTGCGCCGGCAAAGCACGTTATACAGAAGGGGAGAATATGAAGAGGCTGTATCTGCTCCGCCACGGCCAGACGGAATTCAACGTAAAAAAGCTCGTCCAGGGTCGCTGTGATTCACCGCTTACCGATTTGGGCCGTCAACAGGCCCAAGCGGCAGCCGAATGGCTCAAAGCCCACGGCGTCGTCCCCGACAAAGTGGTCTCATCGCCTTTAGGCCGAGCCATGGACACGGCAAGTCTCGTCGCATGCGAGATTCTCGGTCCGGATGCTACTGTCGAGCCCTGCGAAGGCATCATCGAGCGCGGCTATGGGACCTTCGAGGAAGGCCCGCATGACGCATTGCCTACCGACGTTTGGGATCCGGGCGAGGATTTGGTCCCCTTCGGAGGAGAAGGAAGCCGCGCGCTGCAAGAACGCATGGTAGACACCCTCACCAATCTCATGGGCGCCGAGGGCATCGAAACCCTCCTAGCAGTAAGCCACGGCAGCGCCAGCCGCCAATTCATCAAGGCTGCAGCTCCAGAGGGCTTCGAGCTCCCAGCAAAACTCCCCAACTGCGCCATTATGATCTTCGATTTCGACGATGCGCGAGAAGAGGACGATACGCCCCAATGCAAGTTCACCTTGCAGCAAATTGTGGATCCCCAACAAAGTCATTAGCTGAGCGAGTAGAGTTAAGCAGACATCAACGTGTCGTCTCCCGAGCTTGGCAGAGGGGCGGCGAAATATATTAAGTTTGTCGCGAGTTCCGCACGCAAAGGAAAGCACTTAATGTGCTTTCCGTCTTGCGCAGGACTGTAGAGCAGCAAATTTAATATATTTCGCCGCCCCTCTGCCAAGCCCAGGCGACTTCACGCACTTTACCTGCGTAAACAATGTGAGTGAAATATGAATCTCGATGGATACGCCCGCAGCCGTGTATACTAAACAGCTGTGTGTAACCAGGGGAGTATTCTGGCTGGACAAAATGCCTGCTTAATAGGGTTGTCAGGTAGTTCGGACGCAATACAAGGCTGGGGAGCACGTCGTGTAAGTAGTGGTCCTCTAGGGGCGTACGCTCGGTGGTGTACGCATTGTCCCAAGACCACGCGAGAGTTGGGATCATATCTTGATCAGCATGATTCTCGGCCGCAAGATTGGCATGACCCAGGTTTGGGACGAGAACGACAACGTCGTTCCCGTCACGGTCATCCAGGCTGGCCCCTGCGCTGTCTCGCAGGTTAAAACTCAGGCAACCGACGGCTATGACGCCGTCCAGATCGGTTTCGGCGACATCAAGGCCAAGAACGTGAACAAGCCCATGGCTGGTCACTTCGCCAAGGCCGGCGTCGAGCCTGTCCGCTTCCTTCGTGAGGTCCGCGTCGAGAACGGCGAGGAGCACAAGGTCGGCGAGGTCGTCACCGTCGCTGATTTCGCTGATGTCGAGAAGGTCGACGTCATCGGTACCTCCAAGGGTAAGGGCTTCCAGGGTCGCATCAAGCGCTGGGGTCAGCGCCGCGGTCCTATGACGCATGGTTCTCACTTCCAGCGTCACCCCGGTTCTATCGGTCAGTGCGCCTATCCTGCGCGCGTCCTCAAGGGCGTCAAGATGGCCGGCCACATGGGTAACGAGCGCGTTACCGTCAAGAACCTTTCCGTTGTCCGCATCGATGCCGAGCAGAACCTCATCTTGGTCAAGGGCGCTGTCCCGGGTGCCAAGAATGGTCTCGTCGCCATCCGTATGGCCTAAGGGCCCAGCCCATTTAGCCCAGCGTCATACCAAGGAGAACACTTAAATGGCAAAGTTTGAAGTAAAGAACAGCGAGGGCAAGAAGGTCGCCGAGGCCGAGCTCGCCGCTGAGGTGTACGGCATCGAGCCGAACATCCACGTTATGCACCACATCGTCAAGTGCCAGATGGCCTCTTGGCGTCAGGGCACCCAGTCCGCTAAGGGCCGCTCTGAGGTTTCCGGTGGCGGCAAGAAGCCTTGGCGTCAGAAGGGCACCGGTCGTGCCCGCCAGGGTTCCATCCGTGCTGCCCAGTGGCGTCACGGTGGCGTTGTCTTCGCCCCCAAGCCCCGTTCCTACGCTAAGCGTATGAACAACAAGGAGGTCAAGCTGGCTATGCGCTCTGCGCTGTCCGCCAAGCTGGCCGATGGCGAGCTCGTGCTCGTCGACGACTACGGCTTCGAGAAGCCTTCCACCAAGGCTGCCGTTGCCATGCTCAAGGCTCTTGGCCTTGAGGGCAAGCGTCTGACCATCATCGTTCGCGATGAGGACGTCAACGCCTACCTGTCGTTCCGCAACATTCCCAAGACGTTCATCATCACTGCCGACGAGGCCAACACCTATGATCTCGTCAACAACAACGCTGTGCTGATGCCCGCCGACATCGCCGCTCACTTCGGGGAGGTGCTTGCATAAATGACCGCCCACGAGATCATCATCCGTCCGATCGTGTCCGAGCGTTCCTTCTCCGGCATGGAGCAGAACAAGTACACGTTCGAGGTCGCCAAGGATGCTAACAAGTATCAGATCAAGGACGCTGTCGAGGAGATCTTCGGCGTCAAGGTCGTTCGCGTGAACACCCTGACGGTCAAGCCCAAGACCAAGCGCGTGCGCTATGTCGCCGGCAAGACCCGTTCTTGGAAGAAGGCCATCGTTACGCTGGCCGAGGGCGACACCATCGAGGTCTTTGGCAACCAGGCCTAAGACTCGCTGCTGTTGAGTGAGCTCATGCCTCCCAAATAGGGGAGGCGAGAGCTCAAGGTTTTGGGCGTATAAAATGGACACGCCCGGAACCGTGTATACGTCCGGTGTCATCGCACCCGAGGCAGAACCTCGAATCCCTGTCTGCGATGGCTAACGGATACCTATTGAAAGGGATTGTAATGGCTGTAAAGCACCTTAAGCCGACCTCCGCTGGCAGGCGTTGGCAGACGATCTCCGACTTCTCCGAGATCACCTGCACCAAGCCCGAGAAGTCTCTTCTCGAGCCCCTGCCCAAGAAGGCCGGTCGTAACAACAACGGCCGCATCACCACCCGCCACCAGGGCGGCGGCGTGAAGCGTCGTTACCGCGTGATCGACTTCAAGCGCAACAAGGACGGCGTGCCCGCCAAGGTTGCCACGATCGAGTACGATCCGAACCGTTCCGCTCGCATCGCTCTGCTGCACTATGCTGACGGTGAGAAGCGCTACATCCTGGCCCCCAAGGGCCTCGAGGTCGGTCAGACCGTCATGTCCGGTTCTGACGCCGACATCAAGCCGGGCAACGCTCTGCCCCTCGCCGACATCCCCGTCGGTACGCTCATCCACGCCGTCGAGTTCCAGCCGGGCAAGGGCGCCGCTATCGCCCGTTCCGCCGGTAACTCCTGCCAGCTGATGGGTAAGGAGGGCAAGTACGCCATCGTCCGTATGCCTTCCTCTGAGATGCGCCGCATCCTCGTTACCTGCCGCGCCACCGTCGGTGAGGTCGGCAACGCTGATCACGCCAACATCGTCATCGGCAAGGCCGGCCGTAAGCGTCACATGAACGTGCGCCCGACCGTCCGCGGTACCGTTATGAACCCTGTCGACCACCCGCACGGCGGTGGCGAGGGCAAGAACCACACCTCTGGTCGTCCCTCTGTTACCCCCTGGGGTAAGCCGACGAAGGGCCTTCGTACGCGCAAGAAGAAGAAGGTCTCGAACCAGCACATCATTCGTCGCCGTAAGAAGTAATTTCGGATACCGAGTTTTAGGAGAAAGCACTTATGAGCAGAAGTCTCAAAAAGGGCCCGTTCGTGGAGACTCGCCTTCTCTCGCGTATCACCGCGATGAACGAGGCTGGCAAGAAGGACGTCGTGAAGACTTGGTCCCGCGCGTCCACCATCTTCCCCGAGATGGTTGGTCACACCATCGCCGTCCACGACGGCCGCAAGCATGTGCCCGTGTATGTTACCGAGTCCATGGTTGGTCACAAGCTCGGCGAGTTTGCGCCGACTCGTACGTTCCGTGGCCACAAGGCCAAATAGGGGGTTAACCGTAAATGGCAACTAAGTCTATTGAAACTGAGGCCACCGAGGTTCGCGCCGTCGCTAAGTACGTGCGTGTTTCCCCCAGCAAGGCCCGCCTGGTGGTCGATCTGATCCGCCGCAAGCCTGTCGCTCAGGCCTTCGACATCCTCCACTTCTGCGACCGCGCCGTCGCCGTGGATGTCGAGAAGGTTCTCCGTTCCGCCGTTGCGAACGCCGAGAACAACAACGGTCTGCGTGCCGACAACCTGGTTGTCGCTGCTGCCTATGTTGACGAGGGTCCGACGCTTAAGCGCATCCGTCCCCGCGCCAAGGGTTCCGCTTCTCGCATTCTGAAGCGTACTTCCCACATCACCGTCGTCGTTGCTCCTCGAAAGGAGGCGTAAAGCTGTATGGGTCAGAAAGTCTACCCCACCGGCTTCCGTCTTGGCATCACCGAGAACTGGCGCTCCCGCTGGTTCGCAGAGAAGGATTACGCTAAGACCCTCGGTAACGATCTCGAGATCCGCAAGTACCTCGAGAAGCGTCTCTCCCGCGCAGCTGTCTCCCGCGTCGAGATCGAGCGCGCTGGCGACAAGGTGAAGGTCATTATCTTCACCGCTCGCCCCGGCGTTGTCATCGGTAAGAAGGGTGCCGAGATCGATACCCTTCGCACCGAGCTCGAGAAGGTCGCTGGCGTCTCCAAGGGCCAGCTCTCCGTCGACGTTGTCGAGATCAAGCGCCCCGAGCTCGACGCCAACCTCGTTGCTCAGTCTATCGCTGAGCAGCTCGAGGGCCGCGTTGCCTTCCGTCGCGCTATGCGCAAGGCTGTCCAGTCCGCCCGCAAGGCCGGCGCTAAGGGCATCCGTATCCAGTGCTCCGGTCGTCTCGGCGGTGCCGAGATGGGCCGTCGTGAGTGGTACCGTGAGGGTCGCGTGCCTCTGCACACCCTCCGTGCCAAGATCGACTACGGCACGGCTGTCGCCAGCACCACCATGGGTGCCTGCGGCGTGAAGGTCTGGATCTACCTGGGCGAGAAGCTCCCGGGCCAGCCTGTTCCCAACCCTGCACTCGAGGGCTCTTCCCGTCCTCGTCGTCGTAACTCCGAGAGGAGGGGTCAGTAGTGCTTGCCCCTAAGCGTATTCTTCACCGCAAGGTGCAGCGTGGCTCCATGAAGGGCCAGGCCAAGGGTAATACCGAGCTGCATTTCGGCGAGTTTGGTATCCAGGCTCTCGAGGCCCATTGGATCACCAACCGTCAGATCGAGGCCGCTCGTATTGCCATGACCCGCTACATGAAGCGTGGTGGTCGTGTCTACATCACGATCTTCCCCGATAAGCCCATCACTAAGAAGCCTGCCGAGACTCGCATGGGTTCTGGTAAGGGTAACCCCGAGGAGTGGGTGGCCGTCGTCAAGCCCGGCCGCATCATGTTCGAGGTCAAGGGCGTGCCCGAGGAGGTCGCTCGCGAGGCTCTGCGTCTGGCGCAGCACAAGCTCCCCATCAAGACCAAGATCGTCGCTAAGCCTGCCGCTACAGAGACGGCCGAGGAGGAGAACTAATGAAGCCCGCAGAGATTCGTGAGCTCTCGGACGCTCAGCTCGTTGAGAAGCTGAAGGAAATGCGCGCCGAGCTCTTTAACCTTCGTTTCCAGATGGCCACCAGCCAGCTGGACAACACCGCTCGCGTCAACACCGTGAAGAAGGACATCGCTCGCGTCCTCACGGAGCAGCGCGCCCGCGAGATCGCAGCGGAGAAGTCCGCTGTCGCCGAGTAGGACCTAAGGAGAGAACATGACTGATTCGCGTAACTCGCGTAAGGTCCGTACGGGTGTCGTTACCTCCGTCTCCGGTGCCAAGACCATCGTTGTCACCATCACCGAGCGCAAGCGTCACCCCAAGTACGGCAAGATGATGACCAGCTCCAAGAAGCTGCACGCTCACGACGAGGAGTGCACGGCTGGCGTGGGCGATACCGTCCGCGTTATGGAGACCCGTCCTATGTCCAAGATGAAGCGTTGGCGCCTCATCGAGGTCGTCGAGCGCGCTAAATAAGCAGTCGCTCTTACGACTTGTACGTTTCCGAAGATGTGCGTATGCCTGGCTTGCATACCATGGGCCGTATAAAGGCTGCGCACCTCTCTTCGGTTCTTAGTTCGGAGGAACATCTACCATGATTCAGATGCAAACCATGCTGAACGTCGCCGACAACTCCGGCGCTCGCAAGATTCGCTGCATCAAGGTGCTTGGCGGTTCCAAGCGTCGTTATGCAGGCATCGGCGATGTGTTCATCGGTGCTGTCCAGGAGGCTACCCCTGGCGCCAACGTCAAGAAGAAGGACGTTGTCCGTTGCGTCGTCGTTCGCACCGTTAAGGAGATCCGCCGCAAGGATGGCTCCTACATTCGCTTTGATGATAACGCCTGCGTTGTCATCAACAACGATGGTTCGCCCGTCGGCACCCGTATCTTCGGGCCCGTCGCTCGCGAGCTTCGTGACAAGAAGTACATGAAGATCGTCTCGCTCGCTCCCGAGACCCTGTAGTTAGGGGAGATATATGTATATCAAGAAGGGCGATAAGGTCCAGGTTCTCTCTGGTAAGGATCGCGGCAAGCAGGGCGTTGTCCTGCGTGCTCTCCCTGCCGAGAACAAGGTCGTTGTCGAGGGCGTTTCGGTCGTCAAGAAGGCCGTCAAGCCCAACGCTGCCAACCAGCAGGGCGGCATCGTTTCGCAGGAGGCTCCTATCGATGCCTCCAACGTCAATCTCGTTTGCCCCGAGTGCGGTAAGGTTACCCGCGTCGGTCACGAGAAGGACGGCAAGAACAAGCTGCGCGTCTGCAAGAAGTGCGGCCACAAGTTCTAAGCTGCCCGCAACATCTAAGTTGCTAACAAAGGCCCGGATGCCACGGCACCCGGGCCTTTTTCTATCCCTACTCATTGGGGATATACTCATTGGGGACAGACTTAAATGAGTGGCTACTCATTGGGGACAGACATAAATGAGTGGCTATACTCATTGGGGACAGACATAAATGACTAGTCGTTGGGGACGTTCTTTAACGGCTAGTTGATGGGGACAGTCTTGCCACGAAAGCGTCGTACGGGGAACGCCCCCAGGTTTCGGCAGCCTGGGACAGTCCTTATGTGCCGGCAGTTAGGGATGGTCTTTTGATGTCTGATGCCCCTAGAGGGCAGAGTAAGACAGCCTGCTTTGCCTTTAGGGGTTTTGTTGTTCCGCCTTTTTCTGCATCATAACGATCGATGCATGCGTATTTACGCACAGAGTCTTGCGCGATAATGCGCATAGCCGCGCAAATATCTGCTAATAATGGTTTAATAATAACCGATAAACAAATAAACACGCAAATACAAGCAAATACGCGCAAATTTGTGCGAATATAAGGCTGTTGGAAATGAAGAACTTCCGGTGACTCAGGAGGCACATGATGACAGATTCCAAACAGGCTCCGCTCGACGCCGAAGCAGCCGCTAAGGCGGCGTTTGCCTCGGTCCAGCATCAGCCGTTCCCTAACGACATCTTTACGGCTCCCGAGCTTCGCTGGGCTGTGATCGGCTGCGGCGTTATCGCCAATCAGATGGCCCAGTCTCTCGCCCTTGCCGGCCGCAAGCTTGCGGGCGTCGCCAACCGTACGCTTTCCAAGGCCCAGGCTTTTGCCGAGCAGTATGGCGTCGAGAAGGTGTACGAGACGGTTGAGGACCTCTACGCCGATCCCGACATCGACGCCGTTTATATCACCACGCCGCATAACACGCATATCACCTACCTGCGCGCCGCTCTGGCAGCTGGCAAGCACGTGCTTTGCGAGAAGGCCATCACCCTCAACTCCGCCGAGCTCGACGAAGCGCGTGCCATTGCCGACGAGCATAACGTGGTCCTTATGGACGCCACCACGGTGCTCCACATGCCCTTGTATCGGGAGCTGTGCCGCCGCATGGATGCCGGCGAGTTTGGCCGCATGAACCTCGCTCAGCTCAACTTTGGCAGCTACAAGGAATACGGCGACCTGACCAACCGTTTCTACAATCGCAACCTTGCTGGCGGTGCCATGCTCGATATTGGCGTGTATGCCCTGTCCGTCATGCGCCTCTTTATGGCAAGCCAGCCTGTTGAGGTCGTTTCACTCGGCAACACCTGCGAGACCGGCGTTGACGTTGCGGGCGGCATCGTCTGCCGTAATGCCGAGCAGCAGCTGGGCGTGGTGAGCCTTACACTTCACTCCAAGCAGCCCAAGCGCTCGGTCATCAGCTTTGACAAGTGCTATATCGAGGTCAACGAATATCCGCGTGCCGATCACGCGACCATCGTGTGGACTGCGGACGGGCACCGTGAGGAGGTCCACACCGGCACCGAGGCATACGCTCTGTGCTACGAGATGGCCGACCTGGAGAAGGCCGTTGCCGGCGATGATTCGAAGCGCGAGCTTCTGGATTATGCTTCTGATGTTATGGAGCTTATGACCAAGCTCCGCGCCGACTGGGGAGTCGTGTACCCCGAGGAGGAGTAAGCGATGCTTGCGGAGGATAGGCTCAACGCGATCGTGTCGATGGTCCAGCAGGCTGGCTCGGTTACTGTGCAAGAGCTTGCCGATACCCTGGGCGTAACGGCGTCTACCATTCGGCGCGACCTGCAGACGCTCGATCGAGCACACCGCATCGCCAAGGTCCACGGCGGAGCGACGAGTCTTGAGCGCGCACACGTGACGCGCGACCTAACGCTCAATGAGCGCAGCGACCTCCATAACGACGATAAGGAGCGTATCTGCGCCCGCGCCGCGGCGCTCGTGGAGCCCGAGAGCTTTGTATACATCGACTCGGGCTCGACGACGCTCAAGCTCATCGAGCATCTTCCACACCTTGAAGATGTCACCTATGTGACCGATTCCGTGCTCCATGCTCAGCACCTCGCTTTGCGCGGCATGCGTACCGTGGTACTAGGCGGCGAGCTCAAGCCCGAGACCGAAGCACTCGTTGGCCCCGATGCCTTGGCAACCTTAGACCGCTACAACTTCAACTGTGGCTTTTGGGGTTCTAACGGCATTGCCGCCGAGCAGGGCTTCACGGCGCCCGATATCGAGGAGGCGCAAGTAAAGCGCATCTCGATGCGCCATACGGCCAAGCGCTTTGTAATCTCGGACGCCAGTAAATTTGGCATGGTGGCGCCCGTCAAGTTCGCGGACTTTCGCGACGCAACGATTATTACCGCGGGAGAGGTGCCCGCCAAGTATCGGGCAATGGACAACGTCATCACGGTCTAGCGACGGGACAAGGCCAAAACCATCACAAAGGTGCCTGTCCCCATTGTGGTGGTTCGTAACGAAAACCGAGTAGTTTTCTCAATAGAAAAGCGGCAACGTCCATCACAGGCGTTGCCGCTTTCGTTATCCGCCGGTTTGTCTAAGTCTGTAACAACTGGACCGTTAAAAGTGGGTTAGATGTTACAGATTGAGATACTTCCGAACCGCGCCATCCCTTTGTCTCAATCTGTAACATCTGGGACCGATTTTGCCGAGTTATTGTTACAGATCGAGATTATCCCTTGAGGGGGATTTGAATGTCTCGATCTGTAACAGATAGACCGGAAAATGGGTTCTAACTGTTACAGATCGAGACGTTTTGGCGCCGCGGCTGAGCCATCGTGGCGGCTTGACGTTTGCGCAGATAAAACCTGCCAAAATAAACCTGTCCCTTTTTGGCAGGTTTTAGGGCTCCCAGGGGCAGGGGGCTTCGATGTAGATGTGCTCGCCGGTTACGGGATGGGTAAAGGATACGCTGTGGGCGTGGAGCATGAGGCCACAGGGGCGCGGCGTTCCGTACAGGTCGTCGCCAACCAGGGGATGGCGCTCGCTTGCCAGGTGCACGCGGATCTGGTGTTTGCGGCCGGTGAGCAGCTCAACATCGATATACGAACGGGTGGGCAGGCCTCGGCGGCTCTTAAGGCGCTTGAGCACCTTCACGCGCGTCTGCGACGGCTTGCCGCTGGCGCCGACGCGCATCTTGCGGCTATCGTGGCGGTCGCGGGCGATGGGCTTGTCGATGAGCTTTTCGTTCCAGTCGATCTTGCCCTCGGCGAGCGCCAGATAGTGCTTTTCGAAGGCGTGGTTGATGACCATCTGGTCAAAGGCGGGCTGCGTCTGCTTGTCGAGCGAGAACAGCACCACGCCGGTGGTGTCGCGGTCCAAGCGGTTGAGCGGCTGCATGTCGGTCGCGGCAAAGCCGTCGCCCATCGCCAGCAAAAGGTCGCTGGCATAGTCGGTAAGCGTGCGCTCGCCGGTGCCGTCGCCGTGGACGATCATGCCGGCGGGCTTATCGATGGCCATGAGCCAGGCGTCGCAGTAGAGGACTTGGGGTTCTTCGTTCACGTGTAAGCCTTTCGGTTAGCTAATTCCCACAAACATGCAGCCCGAAGTGGCGCCGCGCAGGCGGGCGGCGGGCTTACGGCCGGCCTGCGCGGCCTCGACGGCGCGACGGACGCGTGCGACGGCGCGGCCAATCTCATCGGCTTCGAGCAGGGTTCCGTCGACCATGAGACGGCGCACGCCGGCGTCGAGCAGCTGTGGAACCTGCGGTGTGAGGTCGATGGGGTAGGCGTCGTACAGGCGCGAGCGGCCGTGGATGTCGGTACGCACCGGCATGACCTTTCCGTCGATATTCTTGAGCGACAGCTTGCGGGCGCGCAGACGGCAGTGGGCGCAATCGTGGATGCAGCCATTGGCCACCTGCAGGATGCAGTGCTCGCTCGTCATAACGCGCGGGCGGCCGAAAACGGTGATGCCCAGGGCCGCGGGCGCGGAGGTACCAAGCGAGATGATCTCGTCGAGCGTGATCTCGGGCGAGAGCCAAAACGCCCCGGCTCCGCGCTTGGCGAGTGCCTCCATGCAAGGCGTGTTGTGCACGGGCAGGCAAGAGCGAATCTCGGCCGTGGCACCAACCTGGGCGGCCAGGGCAAGCTCAGAGATGTTGCCAATAGCGACCGTGGCACCGGCAACGACCCACGGGTCGACGCGCGCGTGGTCGACGGCGCGGCAGACCTCATCGAGCACGGGAACAATACCCTGCTCAAACGCATCGGCGGGGGAGAGCTCGGCCGCATCGAGCGCGTCGGTGGTCATGTAGATGCGCGCGGCTCCCTCCGCGCGCGCTGCCTCGGCGGCCTCGAGTGAGGTGACGGTGGCGCAGATCTGCGCCTCATCGCGGTAGTGCTCGGGCGCGGGGCGGGAATCACTGGTGACAATCGCCGGCAGCTCGAGCGTGTGGGCGCGCTCGTCATACGGCGCCAGAATGGCCTCCTCGAGCGCCTTGCAAGCGGCGGCGCGCACCTTGTGCACAGCGGAGAAACCCATGCCACAGCCCTCATCGAGCGCCACGTCAAAGCTCGCGGCCTCAAAGGGCGAGGAGCCCATGCGGCCCACATGCTCCACCAGATCGGACGCCTCAACCGCGCGGGTCTTGGCGGCCTCGACGGTAAAGCCGGTGGCGGTGGCGGTGAGCGTGGGGTCGTCGCAGCAGGTGAGCGTGACGGTAAACGGCTCGCCCAGACGCGCCACGACGGACACGTCTACGGCGCGGCGGCGTAGCACGTCGCGCTTGAGCGCAGCGCCGGCAGCGTCAATGGCGCGCTGGCTGCGAATCACACGCACGCGGCAGCCCTCGGGCATGCTGCGGGGCACGCGGCACTCGATGATGTCGCCGACGGCGGCATCATCGGCGGCGATGGTAGTCAGGAATTGGTCGAACTCGTCGTCGTGACGAAGCTCCAACAGGTCGCCCTTGCCCACGGGCTCAAACAGCTCAATGCGGGCGATGGCGGCGCGGCGACGACGGTCGTCGGGTTTGAGCCCGCGCACGTCGCGGTTGGCCAGACGGCTGCCCAGCACCGTGCCCACAATCTGGCCGCGGTTGTTGGAGCGCTCGTAGCTCATCATCTCGTCGCCCGAGGTGCCGTCCTGATAGGCGTGCGTAAAGTCGCGGTTAAAGCAGCGCTTGAGTTGGCGCTGGCGAGCGGCGTCCTCGTCCTTATCTACGACGGCCCCGGCCAGCATGTCATCGATCTGATGACGATACACATCGACGATGGAGTACACGTAATCGGGCGCCTTCATGCGGCCCTCGAGCTTGAGCGATGCGGCGCCGGCGTCATACAGGCGGCGAACAAGCTGTGAAGTGTTGGTGTCGCGCGGGCATAGCGCGCGCTCGCGACCGGCAGGGGAGAGCGTGCGGCCGTTCTCGTCGATCAGCTCGTAGGGCAGACGGCAGGGCTGAGCGCACATGCCGCGGTTGGCCGAGCGGCCCGCCATGGCAAAGCTCGAGAGCAGGCACAGGCCCGAGTAGCAAAAGCAGATGGCGCCGTGGCTAAAGACCTCCAGGTCAACGTCGGGCGCGGCGTCGTGGATGGCGGCGATCTCGTCGATGGAAAGCTCGCGCGAGAGGGTCACGCGGTCGGCGCCCTGCTCGCGGCACCAGATGGTTCCACGGTCATCGTGGATGTTCGCCTGGGTCGAGATATGGGTCTCGATGCCGGGCATGGTGCGCTTGACCTCAAAGAACAGGCCCCAGTCCTGGATGATAAAGGCGTCGGCGCCCAGCGTGGAGCAGCGGTGGATGAGCTGCAGTGCATCGTTCATCTCGGACTGCTTGATGACGATGTTGACCGTGACGTAGACGCGCGAGCCGGCCAGGTGCGCAGCGCGGCAGGCCTGCTCAAAGGCCTCATCGGTAAAGTTGGTGGCCTTGCGGCGGGCGTTGAAGCTGCCCATGCCGCAGTAGATGGCGTCTGCCCCGGCGGCGAGCGCGGCGGCAAAGGGCTCCGGGCCTCCGGCGGGGGCCAGAAGCTCGGGCCTGCGGTTGGTGGTTCGGCTGGCGGTTGCGGTCATATCCTGCCTTTCAAAATGCTCAGATATTCAAAAGTATAGTGGCGCCGTCGCGATGGGCGATGCCCGCAGCCTAAGCAGGACAAAGTCTTCAGCAGCCTGGGCTGGCTGACCCCGTGGAGAACCGTTCAGCGGTTCGGGGAAACCGTTGGGAGATAAAATATTCTCGCATTCTGATAATTATCTTGCAGCGGGCGAAATCATCCCCTACTATCCCAATCAAGCGCGGTGTTCAGACCGAACTGTGCCTCCCGGTGCGAACGCCGCGCTCACGCTCTCTATTTGATCGTAAGGAGAAAAACATGAGCAAGACCGTCGTGTCTTCCGATAACGCGCCCGCAGCCATCGGCCCGTATTCCCCCGGTATCCAGACCGGCAACATGGTGTTCCTGTCCGGCCAGCTGGGCATCGATCCCGCGACCGGCAAGCTGCCCGAGGGCATCGAGGCCCAGGCCAAGCAGTCCCTCGCCAACGTCGAAGCCCTGCTGACCGCTGCCGGCGCTACGTTTGCCGATGTCGTCAAGACCACGGTCTACCTGGCTGACATCGCCGACTTTGCCGCCGTGAACGAGATTTATGCCTCCAAGTTTGAGGCCCCGTTCCCCGCGCGCAGCGCTTTCCAGGTTGCCGCTCTTCCGGCTGGCGGTCTGGTCGAGATCGAGGTCGTCGCCGCTCTCTAAGGCGTTGGCAACAACTAAACATGACATGCAAAAAGACCCTGCAGCGCGTGTGAGCTGCAGGGTCTTTTGTCACGTGACGGATCGCTTGCGGAGCCACCAAGGGCAGTCTTTTTGGGACGGGGCCATTTTAGCTACCCCTATATGCAGGATTGATTTTACTTGCGGCTCATCGAAATCGTGGGCAGAGGGAGGGTAGCTAAAATAGCCCCGTCCCAAAAAGACTGCCCGCGCTCCATTTTGCTCGTTAGCCCTCCTTGCGAACTTTTTGCAGGTAGCGGTAGACGCTGGGCTCCGAGATGCCCAGTGCGGTGGCAGCGCAGGCAACAGCGCCCTTGAGCATAAATACGCCGTTGCCGTTAAGGTGGCGAATAACGTCCACGCGATCGGCCTGCCCAAGCGAGGCGACATCCTGGCCGCGGCTTTCGAGCAATTCGGAAATGCTGTGGTCGATGAGCTCCTGTGTAGACTCCGAAAGAATTTCGACCTCGATAGACGCGGGCTCCGCCTGCCTTGGCACAGCGTCGAAGCAGGCCATGAGCTGCTGAGCCATGGCGTTGATGGAGCGTACCGTGGAAAGATCGGTGTTGACGCAGAGCATGCCGACGATCTCGTTATCCTCGCGAATAAAGTACGTTGCGGATTCCAATGTCTTGCCACCGGCACCGCGCCCCTCGTAGCCCGTAATAAACGGCAGGTCGCGATACTTGGGATCGTGCATGATCTTGAGTGCCAGATCGGTGGCGGGACCGCCGACCTTGCGGCCGCTCACGATGCCGTTGCGGATATCGACGATGGCGTGGTCGGGATCCGAGAAATCGTGCAGCACGATTTCGCTGTTTTTGCCGAGTATCTGCTCCAGGAAATCGACCATCGGCAAAAAGCGACGTACAGTCTCGTTCACGGGCAACTCCTTTGGATGAAATCGGAAGTTTCATAACAATTTTTTCTCATGGTAACACGGTGTCTATTGACTCGTATATTCGCAGGTATATTGCGTAATACAGACGAACGGTAGGATTTTGGCGGTAAGCGGTCGACCAAAAGAAAAGTTAGAGGTTATTTTGACCAGACACTTTCCTGACCTGCGGAAATGCGTTGTCTCAGCTAAAAAATAGTCTGATAACAAAAAATTATTATTGAGAATGAGAAAGAGCACCGACATCATTCAGGTGGCGCTCATTCTTTCGGCAATCGACACGGCCCTTCAGGCCTTCGCTCCTTTCCGCCGCATCGGCGGCGGCCTGCTGGGCGGACTTCCCACCAGCGCCCTTGGCCAGAACGTGGGCATCATCTGCTCCAACAAGGTCGTCAACAAGTGGGTCTTTGTGATCATCGCGTCCGTCTTTGCCATCGCCGGCCTGTTCCCGCAGCTTTCTGCCGTCCTTTCCGCTATCCCACAGCCCGTCATCGGCGGCGCGACCGTCGGCGTCTTTGGCACCATCACCATGAACGGCGTGCGCATGTTCACCCGCGAGGGCCTTACGCAGCGCACCACCACCATCGTCGGCACCTCCGTCGTCTTTGGCCTGGGTATCTGGATGGCCAGCGGTTGCCTTGCCGGCGAGGGCATGCCTACCTGGGTGTCCACCGTCATCGGCTCCAATGCCGTAACCCCCACCGTCATCATGGCCATTGTCCTTAACCTGATCCTTCCGCAGACGCCGGTCGTGGCTCAGCACATCGATGCTGCCAAGGACGCTGCCGTTGATCTGGTCTTGCCCGAGAGCAAGAAGTAACCAATTTGGTGCTATTCGTCGGCGGACACATCGCCTCGTCCGCCGACGTCATGCGGCGCCAAGCCGCACTTCAAAGGGTTTGCCCCGTGGGTAAAATAAGGCTGACGGCAGCCCAAGTGGTGAAGAGCTGGGCAGTGTCGTTGTTTAGATTAAGGGGTCGATGCCTTAACCGCGTCGACCCCTCTTTTTATGCTTCGGAAGCTGCTTGAGTGCCTCGGAAAGTCCGATGAGCGCTGTGAGGAGCGAGACCAGAGCAGTCAGGAGCTTCCGGAACGGTCCGTGTGCGGTGGTGTACCGCCCCTTTTGCGTGCGCCGCTTGTCGAATTACGTTATAGCTAGCTATATTATCGGAAAGTATAATATAGCTAGCTATAACGTAAAGGAAGCTGAGGGTCCGTCCTGTGTTGTTGGTGACGGGGCTTTGCCCGATCGCGTGGTCTTTAGCATTTTCGGTTGAGTGCTCCGTGGATGTTGAGTGGTGGCTGGAGTAGAGCGACGAGTTGAGCGAACGCAGGAGCGGGCTCCGAGGCTCCATTACTGAAAAACCATTTGTTAAACCTGGCAACCGTGGGTAGAATAAAGTCGACGGCAGCCCAAGGGTGATAGCTGGGCAGCGCCGTTACTTAGTTCAAGGGGTCAATGCCTTAACGGCGTCGACCCCTCTTCTTTTGCTTCGTACGCTGCTTGAGTGCCTCGGTAAGCCCGATAAGCGCGGTGAGGAGCGAGACCAAAGCAACCAAGAGCTCTACGAGCTCTGATGGGCCCGGGATGACCTCTGATTCAAGTCACCGGGCCTCAATCTTTTTCATGCATCTGAATAGAGCGGGCGACTCCCTTGGGGCCGCCTGCATGGCGTGTGCTTGGCGCATGGCATTGCGCCCCGCTTTCATGTCCGCGCGGGCGTCTATCCTTACGGCAATGTAGCCGCCTATATAGCAAGCGGCAGGCAACGGAGAGAGGCCATAACCGTGTCAGCTGAAAAGACGCCGGGAATCTCGGCTATCGATACGACGAACTTTGCGCGCCAGATCGTGCTGGACTTTGAGTTTGCGCCGGTGCCAAAGCAGCGCCAGCGCCGTGGGCTGCGCAATGAGATTATCGAGGTCGGCGCCGTTAAGCTCGATTACCACGGCAACGTTATGGGCGAGTTCTCGCAGTTTGTGCAGACGGAATTTACCGAAGGCGTTGCGTTTCCCGTCCGCGAGCTAACGGGGATATCGGCCGTGGACACCGCGATGGCCGATCCGCTCTACATGGTGATCAAAAGGCTCAGCGATTGGATCGGTCGCTACTCCGCCCAGGTGGTTTGCTGGAGCGGGACGGACCGTCGACAGCTTTTGACCGAGTGCCAGGCAAAGCACATCGACCTTTCTGCATTTCCTACGGACTGGGCCGACCTGCAGGCGTTTTACACCTCGATTATGGACGTGGGCAGCCACGGGCGCGTCTCGTTGGGTGACGCGGCAATGTGGTTTGGCATCGAGTTCGACGAGTCGACGGGTCACGCCCACAGCGCCCTGGCCGATGCACGCGTGACCGCCAAGCTGCTCAAGCAGGTGATGGACGGGGACTATCACGTGAGTCCGCGCGCCCAGGAAGTCCGCCAACGGTGGGGGATGGGCGAGCGAGCCCAGACGCGCCTCTCCAGCAAGTGCCCCGAGCTGGGCGACCTGCTGCTGAAGTTGAAGGCGGAGGGGAGGTAGGGGGGGCACCCTCCGCCCATGCTGGTGTGGTGCCTTACTGCCTGGCAGTTCCTGATGTCGGCAGGTGGCTGCCGCAGTGGCCTATCACGATTAACTGTGCCTCGTCATCAAAACAAAAGTGCAAACGGAATGGGTCGCGGCGGTTGCGACCGTTGCCCTTAATGTGCGGCAAGATGCAAACCTGCTTACCGTTGTAAGTGCGTTGGCGGAGCCGCATGAGCTCGGTGTCGTTTTTAGTCAGCTTGGTCTCGGTCGGTGCGGCGTCAAACGAGGTCTGATTTCTAAACTCGCTATAGAGGTCTCCGGTCGTCGGGCGCTCCCCAAACTTGAGTTGCCACATAACGGTCGCTATGGATTTAAGGATCTGCCATTCCTCGTCAAGATCGGCAAAATCATATCGGCGTGCCGAGTCGTATGCCTCGGGCAAAACGAAAATGCGCGAGGGCCAGAGATTCGCAGCAAACCTAAGCTCGTCCTCAAGGGTGCGCGGAAATGCCTCGAGCCCCTCGACAAAACATGCTTCCGCTCTGAGCGCGGCTACCTGCTTTTCCGAGCGATCGGCTCGCTCCAGCGCCTCTTGGAGTCGATACTTTAAGTTGGCGATCGTGTTCTCGGATTCATCCAACTCGAGTAGGCTGTTTTCCAGTTGCTCAATACGCTGCTCGTACGCGGCGTTGCTGTCGGCGTAATCGTTGGCCAGCCCCTCCCAGAGCTGCCTGTCAGCAGTCTCCTTTGACAACAGCTCTTTAAGGTTGTCCATTGCCTCTTGGCTGTACGAGGCGGCAAGCGCTTCGGTGCGTTTTGCCTCGGCTACGGTTTCATTCTCTGCGTGGCGTTTCATCTCTGCCATGCGGCTGCGTAGCGCCCCGATTGATTGGCGCGATTTGTACCAGGCAATATCGCTCGTGTCTACAATATCGCCCCTGCCGCGCAAGAACGAGCGCCCCAGGCTCCGGTTAAGTATCGTGGATGTCTTGTTGCCGTACACGGTCAGCCTATCGTGCCTGATGCAGAGGTGTCGACGGGCGTCTTCTTCGTCAGACAGATTGATGTTCGGTTGGTAAATACGAAGTGACGACTTGGGACAGTTGTATCGATAGGCAGGCGTATCGTAGAGAAAAAGATTGAACAGCTTTGATTTGAGCCGACCATCGGATTCGTCGGCGGCAAACACGTTGGCTAGGCCCATAAGATTATTGGCGAGCTTGCCGGGATCTTTGACGGGATATCGACCGGTATCATCGCTGGTTATTAGAATCAAAGGGAGTTCGCGCTGGCTGCTCAGAAGGTTGTCGGAGAACTCGGCGTCAAAGTTCTCAAACGTCAGGCGCGTGCACGATGTGTTGACGATTGTCTCTCCAACGCATGCCTGATGATTGGGAAGCGAAAACAGAACCTTTGCGATGCGGGGAATATTGAGGTCCGGTTCTGGCAGTGGCCAGCCCACATAATCGGGCAGGGTCGCATAGGTGACCTTGATATTGACCAGACATGAGTCGTCCTCGGCGGTCTCGAGACCAATACAGGTGTGCCAGTGACGAAACGGATAGTGACTGTCGGGCTCGTCATATTCAAAGGCCCAAGCGACGGGAATCCTGCCTCGCTTGTCATCAAAGGCTGCGCGAGTGCAAATGCTCACGCGGCTGCCCGTGGTCATGCCTCCAGAATAGCCAACGGGATAGCTGAGGTTTCCAAATATAAAATCGGAGGCGATGTTTTTATTGCTCGACAAAAACTCAAAGGCACTCTGCTCATGACGCTTGCGCTGCTCTTTATCGCGCACCCAGGTGTAGATCTGACGATACGCATCGACGATTGAGGGCGTGGTGGTCGAATAGGGCGAAAGCCTGAACTTTGCTCGGTAATGAATCTGCTCGTTTTCGGACCGCATGTTAGCCTCTCTTGCCTGTTGGCGGAATTGACCTGTAATGCTCAAGTGTAGGCGTTTGAGTAAAGGGCGCGCATCGAACAACGGGCGTTAGGTGCCAAAGCGTCTGTAAGCGCGCTAAATGGTGGTAGTGACGCGGAGCGATCATAAGGCATTCACGTCATTCGCAGCATTGTTGAACAACAAACCATGCGAGGTAAAAACGGGTCCATTTACAGAAAAGGCGATGACATCACAAGTCTATTGCAAGACAATGGGAATCGATTTTTTTACTAACAATGTATTGCATATCGCAAACATAGGGATGGTCAACATGGGTTATGCCGACTTGCTGCGCAAAGATGCAAACGCCACGGATATTCGCGAGTTTCTCGTGAGTGGCGAACAGACTGCAATAACCGTGCGCATCCCCGATACGTTGCGTGACGCCGCTAAGGAAGCCGCTTCTCTGAAGGGCACAAGCTTAAGTGCATACGTTCGCGAATGTTTAATCAAGGAGCTTACGAATGACAGGTAATGAACGACAGAAGTACAGTCTCTCCTTTACGAGCATTGGTGCCCGCAGGCTCGAGACTGCTGAGGTCGCGAGGGCCTTTGTTGAGACCCCCGATTGGGCAGAGGTTAGGCGTCGCATAGTCGAGGACGACATTATCAGCCTCAACAAAGAGAGCACTCGCAAGCGTGTCGGTGCCGAGATCATTAAGCGACTCAAGATGCTTGACGCAGATGAGCTGGCATTTTTGGCCGATGCCGTTGACGACGACCAGCTTGCCATGACGTGGCTCGCCATTTGCCGAACCTATCAGGTGCTCTATTCGTTTTCGACTGACGTCGTCGCTGCACGCTTCTCCAATATGGTGCCCGATGTGCCCCGAACGGTATGGGCCGCTTTTGTAGATGAGCAGTCTGTCGATCATCCCGAACTTGCACGCCTCACCGAAAAGTCGCTCAAACAACTCGAGCTCAGAGCATTCGGGATGCTTCGCGAGTGCCGCCTCCTTGACAACGCGGGTAACATCACCCCGCTCTATCCCTCGCTCCATTTTGCGGACCTCATTCGCGAGCGCGCTCCACAGGATATCGAGCTGTTCCCGAAGGCGGGTGTTTTGTTGTGACCAAAAAGTTCGAGCACATCGGATCGCCCGATGCGCGCGCTTTCATCGTGGAGCGTCTCTCCGACGACACGCTTCTCGGCCGCAAGGGCTACACGATGCGACAGTCGACGTATGTTTTGCCGTATCCTCCGGCGCAGAGGTCGTATGCTCGAGATCTCATAGCCGCCATCTGTTCCGACGACCTACCCAATAGGGGCGTCCGCGCTGTGCGGGTGAACCTTTATGACATCGTTCTCGACTACCTGGATTCTGAGGGCATGTGGGAGCCTCTTTGTGAAGCCGAGCAAACCGCCACGCGCGACGAGCTCATCATGATGCTTCAGGACACCATTAGCGTGAGCGACGTCATTAAGCCTGCCGTCGAGGCGGCTATCGACGACTCTGCGTGCGACATTGCGTTCATCACAGGCGTTGGAGAGACATTTCCCTTTGTCCGAACTCATACGCTGCTCGGCGAAATCGAGACGGATAAACCCGTCGTGTTGGTGTTCCCTGGCGAATACCGCCAGAACGCCGACGGTTCGACCTCGCTTGACATATTGAATATCCCGTCTGAAGCAAACGGCGGCTACTACCGCGCGACGAACGTGTTTGACCTTTAGGGGGCAACTCTATGAAATACGAGTATATGTACGAAAAGCCGATCGACAGGCCGATTGATGCTGTTGTGAAGGCTTCCAGCGTTGAGCATCTTGCTAACGAGCTCGACGAGTACGTGATTACTCCCGAACTTGCCGGCCACCTTAACCGCTTCTTTGATGAGTACAACGATCCCGATGCCACCGGTAATGGCGCATGGATCGCGGGCTTCTTCGGTAGCGGTAAATCTCACATGCTCAAGATTCTCGCAGTGCTTTTGGAGGACCAGGAAGTTGCCGGTAAACGCGCTGTTGACTACATCCTGCCTAAGCTCGAGGACGACCCTGCCCTGCGGGGCGCCATGGAAGTGGCCCGCACCCGCCATCCGAGCGAGTCCATCCTTTTCAATATTGATACGATTGCGCCTAACCAGGGACGCACCGAGGCCGGCGCTCTGCTTGCCGCATTCATTAAGGTTTTCAACCGTCATTGCGGCTATTTCGATGGTGATCAACAGCATATTGCCAAGATGGAATATGACCTCGACCGGGAGGGACTGCTCGATGCTTTTATAGCTAAAGTTGAGGAGGCTACCGGCAAGGCATGGGTTGATGTTCGCAAAGCAGCGCTTTTGCATGCTGCAAAGATCACTGCAGCATTCGATGAGGTGTGCGGCAACGAGCCCGGAACCACCGACAATGCCGTGCGCTACTACCAGCAAACATATAAGCCCGATATTCACTCGTTTGCCGTTCGCGTGAAGGAATACATCGATGATCACGAGCCGGGGTTCCGCCTGAATTTCTTCGTTGATGAAGTTGGCCAGTTTATCGCCAAGGATTCAAACCTCATGACGAATTTGCAGTCCGTGGCAGAAGAGCTCGCAACCGTATGCGATGGGGCGTCCTGGGTCGTTGTTACCAGCCAGGAAAACATGGAAGATACGATCGGTCAGATGACCGACAAGTCCGCCAATGACTTCTCCAAAATCCAAGCGCGATTCAAAATTAAGATGCAGCTCACGTCCAAGGATGCCAAGGAGGTCATCAAACAGCGACTTTTGGCCAAAAGCCGCGATGCCGTTTCTGCCTTAGACAGCATGTACGATAAGTACAGGGACGACTTCCCGGTGCTCTTTGACTTCGCCGATGGTTCGAAGCGCTATGTGGGTTATAAGGATGAGGACGATTTTGTAGGCACGTACCCCTTTGTGCCCTATCAGTTTGACTTGTTCATCACTGCGATGCGTGGTCTTTCCGACTACAATGCCTTCACGGGCAAGCACCATTCTACGGGAGCCCGCTCCATGCTCGGCGTGTTCCAGGAGGTTGGCGTCGAACTCAACCGCGGTGACGGTTCAACGGAGGGCCAGGACCTGGCAACGTTCGACTCAATGTTCGAAGGACTGCGCAATTCGTTAAAGAGCGAGGTCTATGGTGCCATCAGCATTGCCGAGACAAACCTTGCTGACATGCCCATGGCAATCCGCGTCCTCAAGGCACTGCTGCTCGTCAAATACTGCAAGGACTTCAAGGCAACGCCGGGAAACCTGCGTGTGCTCCTGTATGGCTCTTTCAAGCAGAACACGGCAACGCTCGAGCAGGAGATTAAGGATGCGCTTGCCGAGCTTGAACGACAGCTCTACATACGTCGTAATCCCAACTCGAACATCTATGAGTACCTTACCGACGATGAGAAAGAGATCGAGACGGAAATCCGTACGACGGAGATTCAGACCTCGGATGTACGCGATAAGATTGGCGATGCGTTTAAGGATATCGTTGGCGCCTCGCGCGCAAGCTACGAGAATGGTTCCTTCTCGCATGCCTTCCCATACAATCTTAAGGTGAACGGCGACGCCATCGGACGTTCGGGTAACGACCTGACTGTTGACATTGTGACCGATGCTCCATCCGGTGGTATCGTGGATGTTCAAACCTCTGGCCCCAAGACACTCACGGTTGTGTTGCACAATCCCAATGCGTTTCTCAACGATGTCGCCTTGTTCGTAAAGACAAATAAGTACGTAAACCAGGCGAGTGGTTCGAACGAGATTCGCAACGCGATAATCGCTGACAAGAGGGCAGTACTCAACGCGCAGTCGCGTAAACTCCGCGCCGATTTAGATGAGCTGATTGGAGAGGCGCGCTTTTATGTTTCTGGAGTCAACATTACCGACTCTGTGAGTGGTTCGGGCAAGGTCGCCATCGAGTGTGCTGTGGGCGAACTTGTGCGGCGCAGCTACACGGGCTTGCAACAAATTGTGCAGAACTACACCGACAGAGACGTTTACAACAGCTGTCTGCCGGCCCAATCGATGATTGACCTTCCTCTTCCCGAGTATGCCCAGACGGTACTTAGCTGGATCGGCATCATGGGTCCGGGCTACGCGGTAACCGTCGGCGGCGATGGCACGTCGAGTCTGATGGCGCACTTTACGAAGGATGAGTACGGATGGCCCGACGTTGCCGTTCGCAATGCGGTGGCGACGCTCTACGCCGCCGGTCGCGTCGAGATTCGTAAGGCGGGGTCGCTCCTCGAGGGCACCGCTCTCGCGCAAGCGCTCAAAGTTGGTCGCGATATGGATAAACTTGTCGTTGCCAAGGTCGAGGCCGTGTCTCCCGAGCGTCTTGCATCGATTAAGAGCTCGTTTAGAAAGCTCGTGGGCACCAATCCCGTTGGCGGCGATGCCAAGTCCATCGCAGGCGAGATGGTGGCCTATCTCGAGCAGGAAGTTCCAGCGTTCCGCGCTGCCGAGGGACGAGCCTCGACTTATCCATTCGCCACCGAATTTACCGGGAAGCTTAACAAGCTTAACGCTGCGCTTGGCGCGGTGAATGCTGATTGGAAATGGCTCGTTGACCAGTTTCCCGAGAAGGCTGACGCCCTCGCGGAGGACAAGGTAGACCTGTCGAGTATGAAGCAGTTTATTGAAGGCTCGCCGCTCGCTGTTAAGTGGAATGAGGTCAAGGAGTTCGGCGAAACCGGCCTTGCCGAGATGCGTGACCTCGGCATCGAAATTACCTCCGACCTTGAGGGAGCGCTTGCGGTCGTGAACGACCCTCAGTGCTATAAATCGCGCGATATCCCTCGCGCTGCGAGTGATGTCAGGCGGGCGAAGAGCGAGATTGACCGTGCTAGGGAGAGCTTAAGGTCCGACGTTGCTAAGGAACTCGACGAATATCGCGCTTCGTTTGAGAGCGCGTATGACATGGATGCGGTGCCAGAGGAAGCGCGTCTCTCGCTTGCAGAGATTTTCGATCAAGCAGCGACGAGACTCGCCGAAGAGCAGTCATCGCTGCGCATACGGACTTTCCTTGAGTCGTTTAAGGATGCCAAGGCGGCAAGCATAGTTTCCCTGCTCAATCCACCTGCGGTCGCTCCTGCGCACACGCAAGAAAACGACGAGTCTGACGGGGAAGCCGCTGGGTCGCAGCCCGAGCCCGCCCGGACCCAAGCGCCCATGACCTGCGCGCTGAGCTCGCTACGCGCGGGGGCTTATGGTAAACCGACCATCAAGAGTAGGCAGGATGTCGACGACTATCTCGAGGCGCTGCGCGCCGAGCTCGAGGCCAAGGTCGACGACGGAATCATCGTTACGAGGTAGGAACTGTGGACATCGACGTTCATGAAATCGAGGACAGGATTAAGGGCCAGTTCAGCCTTGGTCATGCGACGCTGTTCTGGGAGGACGAGTCCGGCGAGTACGCCGAGACTGTCGCCTCTTTAGATTTGGACGGCGGCGCTATCCTCGACGCGACCGGTGCGGAGCTTGCATGCAAGCGGACGATCCTTCGCGAGCGACCTGCCCATAATCTTGTTGTCTATCGTTCGGGTGCAAAGCCACGTTTTCAGGATGACTTTCTATACGACATAAAGCTCGCTGCCACGCCCTTCACTTGCAAGATGGAAGGTATCTGGGCGAGCGAATGCGGCGTTCCTATGGCCCTTGCCGACGCCCTCGCCGAACATGGGCGCTTCTTCAACTCAAAGGAGCGTCGCAAGGCCCTTGCGGCAAGCGTGCTAAGTAAGAGTGACGACCGTTCTCTTCGCTTGGCGATGCTCTCCGCGTGCGTAGGATCGAGGGCGGAGATTCCTCGCGACGCCGTGCGCGATGTGGTGAAGAAGCTCCTCGCCGAGCTTGGGCGCGGGCAGGATAGGACGTTGCGAGTCATTTACGAGTGTGGGCTTGTCACAACGCTTTGGTCCGAGATCTTTGAAGTTGTGGGATATGCCGCACCCACGGGTGAAGACCCGACCCTCGAAGACCTTGCTCTCAAGATGCTCAAGGCACGCTGCGCCGATCTCATTTGTGACAGTGCGTCGCTCAAAGCGGATGCTGCGCGAATACTCGCTGACCTTGCCGCCAGCAGCCGCACTAGCGATTCATATGACTCGCTGGCACGCGAATACTCCGACGCTGTCGTTTCATCGGTGGGTACTGACAAGCGTTCAATGGAGTCTATCGGCACCAACGATGCTCTGGCAGTCTTCGATGACTGGATTATCACAGATATGCTTGGACGTGCTCTCGACGGCACGCTGCACGCGGCTGATGCCCAAAACGAGCTAAACGTGCGCCTGCATACCCACTGGTTTGGGGACTATGTCCACCAGTATGAGGCTCTGGCCGCTGCAGTCACGACGCTTGAGGGAATCGAGGCATATAAGACGGAATGCACCGCGGCGACAACCGAGAGAGAAATCTTTGACGCGTACTGCGCCAATTGGCACCGCATCGACGAGGGATACCGTAGCTTTGTGAATGCCATGCGCAATACGACTGCCCAGTTTAGGAGGAGGGCCAACGAGCTTGTGTCCAGGGTCGATGACGCCTATGGCAAGTTTCTCGTTGACCTGACCGATCGCTGGCAGCTGCATCTTATGGATTCGGGGGTCTATCCACCCTCGACTATTCCCTCGCAGTCGGGATTCTTCTACGAGAAAGTCGAGAAAGAACTCCCGATGGCCGAGAAGGGCAAGCGTCTGGGCGTTATCGTTTCCGATGCGATGCGCTATGAGGTTGGCGCCGACCTTTCGACTCGTATCGCCGGCGGAGCCTTGTCTTCGGGACGTGTTCTCGTGAGTGCGAGCTGTGAGGGGATGGCCTGCATGCTGCCGAGTTATACCCAGTTGGGTATGGCGGCACTACTTCCTGAAGGGACCATGGAGGTTGACCTGGCTACGGCTAACGTGCTTAAGGATGGTGACGCCACCGATGGGCTCGCCAATCGCCAAAAGGTCGTAGAGGCAGCGATTCCTGGCGCTATGCTCATCCAGGCGTCAAAAGTCCTTGAAGAGGGTTTGCCCAATGTCGAGGGCGCTCCGCTCGTGATGGTCTACCATAACGCGATTGACAAGCGCGGTGACTCTCGCGACACCGAAGGCGAGGTCTTCGCAGCATGCGAAGATGCAATCACCCAGGTGATGAAGATTGCCGGTGAGCTTCTGCGCGCGGGATGCGGTAAGGTCCTCGTGACCGCCGATCACGGTTTCCTCTATCAAGATGGCCAAGTCGAAGAGTATAACTTTGCCGCGGCGGACGGTCTTACCGATCTTGTTCATGCTTCCGGTCACAATCTTAGCCACGGCAGAAGATATGCCATGGGCTTGACGCTGCCAAAGAGCGACGTTCTTATTGAATACTCTTCAGCGCAACTTTCGCTTGGTGGCGAGGGGCGGTTTGCCTTCCCTCGAGGTATTACACGCTTGCGTTTGCGCGGCAGCGGCGCACGCTATGTCCACGGCGGTGTCTCTCCGCAAGAGAATGTCGTTCCAGTGGTAACCATAAACCGAGTCGACGCTCGTCAGACGGCGGAGTGCACGGGGGTTCAGGGCTTCCTTTGCGGAAGGTCCGCCATTACCGGCTCAACGGTGACCCTCGACGTATACCAAACGGAGCCGTGCTCCGAGAAGGTGAATCCGCTGACCGTGCGCGTCGGCCTCTACGACCCCGATGACGCGAGCCGCCTCCTATGTGCCGAGGTACAGACGCTCGAGCTCGCAAGTGCGGCTCAGGGCTCCGAGGAACGTAAGACCCGTGTCACGCTCCACGTGACTGACGACGTGGACGACTGCGTCGCCGCGGTGCTCAGGATAAGCGCGCGCGTGGGAAACACCAACCAGTTCGATGCCGAGTGGGAGCAGCGGCTCTCCGTGAACCGCGCGTTCGGCAACGACTTCGACTTCTAGGATGGCAGACATGGACTCCAACAAGATAAAGAACCTGGCCTTCGGCGCCCGCGACGCATTGCGCGCCGAGGTCGCCGCGAGGATCGACGCCGTCCTGGAGCCCGGTAGCCCCGAGCGGCTCGACCTGCCCGAGAAGGTCAGGAGGCTCGAGGCCGCCATCGACGACAAGGGTTTGGACGCCATCATCGAGTCGACGGCGTACACCTGGTTCAACCGCCTGTGCGCGCTGCGCTTCATGGACGCGAAGGGCTACACGCCCGTCCCCGTGGTGACGCCGCGCCCGGGCGCGACCCAGCCCGCGATCCTCGCGGACGCCGCCCAGGGCGTGTTCGACCCGGACTTCGGCTTCTCGCGCCTGGTGCGCGACCGCGTGCAGAGCGCCCTCGCCGGTGGCAGCGGCTCCGGCGCGAACCGCACCGAGGCGGCCTACGGCGAGCTACTGGTGGCAGTATGCGACCGCTACGCCGCAGCGATGCCCTACCTGTTTGGTGAGGCGGCGGCGTCGAGCCTCGTCATGCCGCAGGGCCTCCTCGCCGAGGGCTCGATCCTGCGCCGCATCGTCGAGGACATGGACGATGCGGAGTGCGAGACCGTCGAGGTACTGGGCTGGCTCTACCAGTTCTACGTGGCGGAACGCAAGGCGGAGTACAACGACAGCGGCCGCAAGGCGACCGCGGACGACATCGCGCCCGCCACGCAGCTGTTCACGCCCGACTGGATCGTTAAATACCTGGTGGAGAACTCCCTCGGGCGCCTGTGGATGCTCAACAACCCGGGCTCGGCGCTCGCTTGCAAGATGGATTACTACATAGCACCCGAGGGCGAGACCGAGGACTACATCAAGGTCTACTCGCCCGAGGAGCTAACGCTGTGCGACCCGGCGTGCGGATCGGGCCACATCCTCGTGTACGCCTTCGACCTGCTCTTCGAGATCTACCAGGAGGAGGGCTACTTCCCGGAGGACGTCCCGGCGCTCATCCTGCAGAACAACCTCTTCGGCATGGAAATCGACGGCCGCGCCGCCGAGATCGCCAAGTTCGCGCTCGAGATGAAAGCGTGCGAGAAGGACCCCGATTTCTTCGAGAAGAAAATCGACGCGAACGTGACGGTGCTCGAGCCCGTCGCGTTTGAGCCCGGCGCGCTTGCCAGCGCGGGCCCGCTCGCGGGGGCGACCGAGCTCCTCGACGCCTTCGAGCACATGACCGAGGTCGGCAGTCTCTACGTGCCCGCCCCCGGCGACATTGCCGCCGTGGACAACGCCATTGCGAGCTTCAGCGAGGACGACCTGCTGGGCGCCGGCGTGCTCAGGAAGCTCCACACGATGAAGAGCGTGCTTGAGGCGCTGTCTCGCAGAGTCGATTGCGTGGTCGCGAACCCGCCGTATTTGGGGAGCAGCCACTTTAACGATTATATGAGGGATTGGATTAGGGGGCGCTATCCGGACGAGAAAAGCGACTTGTGCGCTTGTTTTATTCGTCGTGGTTTTAGCCTTGTGCGTAGTTATGGCTATAGCTCCATGGTTACGATGCATTCTTGGATGTTCCTTGGTTCTTTTGAGCAGATGAGGAAGTCGATTCTTTGCAATAAGATGATTGTCTCCATGGCGCATCTTGGGTCCCGCGCATTTTTGCAGATTGGCGGAGAGGTCGTACAAGTTACTGCTAGCGTTTTTTTTAATGCTGCGCCGCGCGATAATATAATGGGTTGCTATGTCCGACTTGTTGGGTTCGGCAACAGTGAAGAGAAACAAGCCGCCTTACGGTGTGCTGCCGACAGATCTTCTTGTCCATGGAGGTTTGAATCAAGGCAATCTACTTTTGGAGCCATTCCGGGTTCGCCGATTGCTTATTGGGCCAGCGAACAAACGCGCCTAGCCTTTTTGACTGGGACCAATGCAGGAGCTATTGCCGAGTTCAAGCACGGCATGAGCACGGGTAAAAATGAAAAAGTCTTGCGGCAATGGCAGGAAGTCAGGCTGTGTGACATCTGCTTCGATGCTGGGTCACATGAGGATTTTTACACAAGCGGCGCTCGGTTTGTACCCTACAACAAGGGAGGCCAATTTCGTAAATGGTGGGGGAACCAGGCGTTTGTCTTGGGATATGATAAAGAATTTGATCGGCTGATGGATTCATTTGCGGGTCATCGTCACGATAATCGGGATACGTATTTCCGTCAAAATCTATCATGGTCGAAAGTGTCTACTGATCAGCTTGCAATGCGCCTTTTCCCTAAAGGTTTTGTTTATGATGTTGCGGGTTGCAGCCTATTCACTAACCCTAATTCTGAGCCTGTTCTGCTTGCGATGTTTAATTCTTCCGTAAGCATGGAATTGATGGGACTTATGGCGCCGACTTTAAATTATGAGGTTGGTGTCCTACGAAATGTGCCTATTGCTGAAGAAGCTCTTACAAATACCTCTGTCCCTTTTTTTGTTTCTGAGTGCATAAGGTTGAGCCGTGCTGATTGGGACGCTTTTGAAACCTCATGGGACTTCGAGTGTCATCCTCTTGCACCCTCCGCACGCGAACGTGCTGAGCAACTTTCCTACGGCATGAACTCCAGCGCCCGCGCGGCCTCCGTTTCGCTGATTTCGGAGAGGTTTAAGCGCTGGAGCGCCGATTGCGACGAGCGCTTCAACCAGCTCAAGTCCAACGAGGAGGAGCTCAACCGCATTTTCGCGCGAATCTACGGCATGGAGGGCGAGGTGCCCATCGAGGTGCCCGACGACAAGGTCTCGGTGCGTCGCGCCGACCTCGTGCGTGACGTGAAGTCTCTCGTCTCCTATGGCGTCGGCTGCATCATGGGCCGCTACTCGACTTTCGCGCCTGGACTGATTCTGGCGGATGCTCAGCAGACCGTGGATGACTTCAAGACAAAAGTTCCCAATGCTGGGTTCCTGCCCGACGCCGACGCCATCCTCCCCGTGCTTGACGGCGAGTGGTTCGGCGACGACATCGTGGCTCAGTTCCGCAAGTGGCTTGAAGTGACCTATGGTGCCGAGACGCTCGATGAGAACGTGAGGTTCATCGAGGAAGCCTTGGGCAAGGACTTGCGCAAATACTTCGTGAAGGACTTCTACAAGGACCACTGCGCGACCTATCAGGTGACGGGCAGCGGTAAGCGCCCCATCTATTGGATGTTCGCGAGCCCTAGGGGCAGCTTCCAGGTGCTTGTTTACATGCATCGTTACACGCCGAGCACGGTCGGCCAGATTCTGACCAAGTACCTGCGCGAGTACGTCGAGAAGCTCAATGCGAAGATCGGCCAGCTGGAGCAGAGTGACCGCGCTGCAGACAACCGCCAGGCGGACAAATATCGTGCGGTGGTGCGCGAGCTTACCGACTGGGAGCGCGACGTCATCTACCCGCTCGCGAATGAGCGAATCGGCATTGACCTGGACGACGGCGTTAAGGTCAACTACAACAAGTTCCCGCACGCCTTAGCTAAGGTTACGGGTCTGAGCACGTGGAAGTAGGGCTGCGCATGGACGCATTGGACAAGAAACTGAACGATGTATTTACGGGCTACGTAGTCCGTAAGGACCTCGTCAAGCTCGTGAAGGGCAATGCAGCGGTGCCTAGCTACGTGCTTGAGTACCTGCTGGGGCAGAACTGCGCCACCGATGATGAAGGCCAGATTGAGGCGGGCGTGGAGCGCGTGCGCAGCATCCTTGCCAAGCACTACGTGCAACGTGCCGAGGCTGGCGCTATACGTTCTGATATTAAGCAAATTGGCCAGAAGCGTATCATCGACAAGGTTTCCGTCATACTCAACGAGAAGCGCGATGCCTATGAGGCGTCCTTTGAGAACTTGGGTGTATCCAAGGTTCTCGTGAGCTCTGACACAGTTAAGAAGAATCGTCGTCTGCTCGTTTCGGGCGTGTGGTGCATCGCCGATTTATCCTACGAGGCAAATGAGGCGCGCGATGAATCGCCCTATGTCCTCAATTCGCTTAAGCCTATTCAGATGTCGCGTTTCGACTTTGAGGGCTTCGTTGCACGCCGTTCGCAATTTTCTGAGGACGAGTGGATTGACGTACTCATCCGCTCGATTGGCTTGGATCCTAATCAGCTGGGTCGCCGTGCCAAATTGTTCCAGCTGACGCGCTTGGTAACCTATTGCGAGCGTAACTACAACTTGGTTGAGCTGGGTCCCAAGGGCACCGGTAAAAGTCATGTGTTCAGTGAGTTCAGTCCACACGGTATTCTTATCTCGGGTGGCGAGGTGACGCCGGCAAAGCTGTTCGTGAATAACTCCACGGGTAAGATCGGCCTGGTTGGCTACTGGGATTGCGTGGCGTTCGACGAGTTCGCCGGTAAAAACAAGAAGCCCAAGGCAGACATTGTCGACATCATGAAGAACTATATGGCCAACAAGAGCTTTAGCCGCGGCATCGAGCAGGTAACGGCAGAGGCATCCATGGTGTTCGTGGGGAACACGAGCCACGATGTGAGTTACATGATTAACAAGACGGACCTGCTCGAGGATCTGCCCACCGTCTACCACGACCCGGCGTTTATCGACCGCCTGCATGCGTACATCCCCGGCTGGGAGATGGACATCATCCGTGGCGACATGTTTTGCAGTGATTTTGGCTTTATCGTTGACTACCTTGCCGAGGCCTTGCGTGCCATGCGCCCCATGGACTATTCGGGTGAGGTTGACCGGTTCTTTGAGCTTTCTAGTAGCATTTCGACACGCGATCGCGACGGCGTGGTGAAGACGTGCGCGGGTCTGATGAAAATCCTGTTCCCCGGGCGCAACGAGACCGCCGAGGAGGCCGCTGAGATCGTCGAGTTTGCGTTAGAGCTGCGCAAGCGCGTGAAAGACACGCTCATTCGCATTGACGAGACCTTCGAGCGTGTCGACTTTGCCTATCGGTCCAAAGAGGGCGGCGCCTGGAAACAGGTGGCAACGCTCGAAGAGCTGGACTATCCCGCGACGTATCACTCACTGGACAAGGTGCCTTGGGAGGGCGACGGGGGCAAAGCGCCTATGACCGATGGGTTCGAGGTGGCGGTCCAGGCAGAGGAGCGCGTCGTCGAAGCATCCGTGGATAAGCCCGCTGCGTCCGCTGAGGCTGAGGCAGCAGCTCCTGCGCAGTCTCAGCCGAAGCCAGCGGTGCGTAAGCCTGGAGCTGGACACATTGCCCTGCGCGAGAATCAGCGTGGTGTTTCCTATGAGAAGCTCTTTGGTGCTTACTTGGAGGGAGCGCAGAATGTCGAGATTATTGATCCGTACGTGCGCACGTTCCATCAATGTCGCAACGTAATGGAACTGCTCGAAGTGGTCGTGCGCCATTGCAAGTTTGACGTGACTTCGGTAAAGGTGCATCTGATTACAGCTCCCGACGAATACCCCGATTCCAAGCAGGAGGAATACCTGGAGCAAATCAGGGAGTCCATGTCTCCCTTGGGCCTTGATTTTACTTGGGAGATTGATCGCAGCGGTACGCTTCATGCGCGACATCTCAAGATCGATGGCAAATGGGACATCCTGCTCGATCGCGGGTTGGATATTTGGCAACGCTTCGACAGCGGCAACGCTTTTAGCATCGAGAACCGCCTACCCGAAATGCGTCGCGTAAAGGCATTTGAGCTCACCTATATGAAGGTGAGCGAGTAATAGGGCCGCTTGTTGTCATTTGCCAATGCAGCGAATGTCGTCGAAGTGATCTTTGGGGTTTTGAGTTAAGCCATGGTGTCACAACACAGATGCGCTATGGCGGGAAGGCAGGTTTCGCGTGGGTGCTTGGATGATTCGTGCGGGGCGCGGCGGCGTATATGCGTCCGACTGGCTCGAGCGCGGCGTCATAGGTATCGGTTGGGATTTCGATGGTGCCGATATTGCCGCTATGGATCGCGAACAGATTAGGGCGGCATATGGCCAGGCGCATCCCGGTGACAGCAAGGGTAAAGTCGCGGCGGGTGTTGGCCAGGTTTACCGCTTTGCGCACGATATGACGACGGGCTTGACTGTTGTCATGTACGATCCAGAGAGCCGCCTTTATCACCTTGGCGTTATCACTGGCCCCTGCGTTGCCGTCTGCGATATGGACGGAGTGACCTACACGCGAGACGTCAAATGGGGTGAAACCGCTCCACGTGACGTGCTCTCGCCTTCTTCTAAGAATTCACTTGGCGGCATCCAAACCATCTTTGCCGTGTCTGATGAAGTTATGGCCGATCTCATGAACGCCGCAAAGGATAAGTCGGCGGTGCCTTCGAATGATTCCGCCATCGATGATAACAACGCGACAAATGACGAAGAAACCCTCGCAGCAACCTATGACAATGGTATTGAGCTCATTAAAGATCGCGTTAACCAGCTCGATTGGGAGGATATGGAGCGCTTGGTAGCGGGCTTGCTCAAGGCCATGGGCTACTGCGCTCGCGTTATGCCCAAGGGTCCTGATGGTGGTCGCGATGTGGTGGCGTCTCCGGATGCTCTCGGATTGGAATCGCCTCGTATTGTCGCTGAGGTCAAACACCGTAAGGGCGCCATGGGCGCTCCGGCAGTCCGTGCTTTTATCGGTGGCCTTCGCGCAGGCGACCGTGGACTGTATGTGTCAACTGGGGGCTTTACGAAAGAGGCGCGCTACGAGGCCGATCGCGCGAACATTCCCGTTCGACTACTCGATCTGGATGCCTTCGTGCGGCACTATGTCGAAATCTATGACAAGACCGATGACGATACCCGTTCCATTCTTCCGCTCACCCGTATCTGGTGGCCAGCATAAAAGGAGACATTGCCATGATTCAACAGGTTGCTTTCGAAGTTCCCGCAGAAATAGCGGTGGGCCTAGCTACTGGTAAGTATGTCCAATGGGGCGGTGTTGTGCGCGATGGCGCTGGTCATATTGTTCGGCATCTTAAGCCTGCAGATGTTCAAAATGGGGCCAACAAAGCGCTGCGCATAGCTGACCAGGCAGTTCAGCTTGCGAAGCAGAACAAGAAAGTTGCTATAGCCGCGCTTGCGGTTGCGGGCGTAGCTGCGGTCGGCGGAGGCATCTATGCGGGAATGACTCATGTGCGCCACAGCAAAGAAGACGCGATGCGAAAGAAGCAGATGGCAGACTTTAACTCCACATTCTCGGAATACCTTAAGGCTTTGGGGGATGGCGAACTCACAATCGAGATGATTGACAGGTTGGAAGGCGCCATAACTGCCCTTAATGGCGGTAAGGAAGGCTTTTCGGTCGAAATTAAGGGCGAGCAGTTTGAGGACATTGTTAAGTCCGTGCGCGACTACACAGAGCGTCTTTCGAAGGCAAATGGTGAGAAGGCACCTAACGTCATTCTTGGGCTGTTCGAAAAGAAGCCGAATGACATTGAGGGCCTGAAGGAATGTCTCAACACCCAGCGAGGAATACTCCTGCGAGCAGCATAGATGAACCGCTATATTCGGGATGCGGGTTTCTGCACTCTCGCACACCGAACATTCGGCCACTTGAGGCTCTCCATGGCCATACATCGTGCGTAAATTGACTTGGGAGATTCTGAACGCCAAAACTTTGGCAATTAGACTGCGGAAAGCGGGCTCACCGAGATCGGTGAGCCCGCAGACGTTGTGCATGCCGGTGTGGTTGCCTAGTTTGAAAGCTGAGGCTGAATCTGCTGAGGGATAGGTGCGAGGTATCTGATGGCGAGCTAAAGCCTGATGCTGATAATGCCAATGGTGCTGGCGAGAAGAATGAGGGCTATCAACGCAATCACAACTGCCAAAACCGCATGCAACCGCTTCATTTTTGCCTCCTACCGAACCGGAAGAAATGTGTGCAATAACTGCTGATAGAATTTTACCAGCAGATTACTACTCAACGGTATGAGTGAGGTTTGTTTTGGAACATAGCAAACACGAGAGGGACATTCAGCCCGAATGTACCTCCGGGCATGATGAGCGTGTGGAAGTGATTCGAGAAGAAGCGGTCGAGGTGAATGACAAGCGGGGCAAGAAGGTTGTCGATTTTTTCGGAAAGCTATCATTTAAAGTAAAGATTGTTTTGCTCGTGGTTGTGGCGGCTGTCCTCTTTATCTTTTTTCGCGGCGTCCTCCCTTGGATAACCGATAACCACGAAACTCAGTACCTCACGACATCGGATCTTAAGTCTGCTGTAGATATCGACAGTCTTTCTACGGTTGATTACACCTACCACGGCATCGTCGAGAAACACGGCAGGTTCCTCTGGATGGATCGCGTGGAATATCGCGTTAAATACGAGGCTCACATTCGTGCATCGTTTACGATGAGCGACATCCAGTTTGGCATCGACGAAGAGAATAAGGTCGTTACCGCCTATCTCCCCAAAGCGCAGGTTGGCGAGCCTCAGCTCGACAATAGTAAGTTTGGCTACCTTCCCGAAAACGCAACTGCAGATATAAAAGATGTTCTGTCACTTTGTCGTAAAGATGCCGCAGACGAAGTCGATAAAAAAGAGATTAAAAAACAGGCGGACACGAGCTTGCGGGATACCGTGAAGGCCCTGACGCTGCCGCTTATCGAGGGTGAGTACGAGCTTGATTTCAAACCGTTGGCCGATTACAAGGGGGAGGCTGACTCCAATGCGTAAACCATGGTTGGTATGCTTTGCCCTCGTGGCGGCGCTGTCGCTTACTGGGCTTTCGGGTTGCGCAAAAAAAGACGAAGAGCCTGATTTTTCGGATTATACGAAGATTGCCGAGCTTGCTACCGTTGAGTGCAGATTCCATAACGTCGCGGAAATCTATAACGACGGCACCAATATGTTGTTTGGGATAAACGTGGGATACAAGAAAGCGTGGTTCGAGTATGACGGAACGGTGCAACTGGGCGTTGACGTCTCCAAGGTAGATGTCAGTAGGCCGGACGAGAACAATGTCGTAACTATCACAGTCCCTAATGCGCAGATCCTCGGTCAGCCCCAAGCCGACGAGAGCACCTTTTCCGATATCTATAGCGATACCGGGTTGCTAACTCCTATTACGACAGTTGACCAGTCTGCTGCGCTTGAAGAAGCCCAAAATGAAATGATAAAAAGTGCCGAGGGCAATTCAGCATTGATGAACAGCGCCCGTGAAAGAGCTAAAACTCTCTTGAGTCAGTACGTCACTGGAATTGGTGAGCGGATGGGCGAGAAGTACGAAGTTCAGTTTAAGGATGCAGAATAGGCTGACTTACAATTGCCTTGCTTGAGAGGGGCTTCGGATATGAAGGGCCTCCCATTTCTGGTTGTGTTAGAGATGGGAGGCCTCTTTTGTATTCAACATCTCTTTACTGCTGCGTATCTAGCCGCGGCATCAATGAACTTCGCTAGCGCTTTCGGACTGTCAAAGGCAGACACAAGTGCCAGCCTTTTGACACCGTGTGATCAAAGACTGCGCGCCACCATGATGCCTCCTGCGTTCGTCTACGCCATCGCGATCCCGCGGGCAGCACTCAGCAGCTCGTACTCCCTCTGGCTCCACTGGCGCAGCTCGGCCGCGCGCACGGCATCGCGACACAGGTCCAAAAACACCTCGGCTCCCTCGCAGAAGCACTCGCGGGCAAAGGCGCCGGATCCGTCCGCAACGCACATGCCGTCTGCAAACAACTTCCAACTCGACGGCTCGCACGAGTCATCTCCGAGCAGCTTGATCTGCAGTACGTGCGGGTCGCCGGCGGCGCAGAGCTCTTCCTCGAGCTTCTGTACCGTAAAGCGCATCTGGTGGGAGAGGCTGCTCTTGACCATGGCCGAGGCATAGCCGCTCGGTGCGTCCAGAAGATGCATTCGTTTTGGCTTGGCTGCCAGGTTGTGGAAATTGCGCTCGCTGCGCACGGAGAAATTGTCCATACGGACTCCTTTCATCGATGTTGGCAGGGCCACCGTGCCTCTTGGCCGGTTGGCGTCGGGATCGTGGAGCCAACTCTCTACCCCGACTCTGGATAAAACGCGCCCGCTCCTTGCGGGCACGATGGAGTCTATCAGCGCGCGCGGACAATAATCAAGCGCCGCCTGCGAAATGATGTGCAGACGGCGCTTGATTACGCGGCAATTATTCGGCCAACATTCGGAAAAGTGTCGAAATCAGCCGTAAGAAAGTACGGAAAAGTGTCGGAATCGGCACCTCAAAAGTACGGAAAAGTGTCGAATCTGACGGTCTCAACATCTGGAAAAGTGTAACCGGATAACAAAACAGCACGTAGAAGCTGGTGCTACATATGGACGTTTCAGCCGCCCTCAGCCCTCGCTACTCGTCCCCGTCGTTGGGGTCGCCCTTGAGGTTGTTGACGTCGAGGTAGTCGTTGCTCTCGTCCTCTTTTTGCTGCGTTGCCGATTCGGACTCGACGGGGCTGCGGAACAGCTGGAATCCCTCAAACGCAATGACGCCAAGTAGCACTACGACGATCGCTATAAAGATAATCTTTGCTACTGGATTGAAATCCAAAAAGCGCGGCGCCTCTTCTGTGGCGTAGTAGTCGCCATAATAATCGTCGTTATCAGTGTGGCTATCGGTGTATGAGGATGTGGGTATAGCTTGCGCATGGTCGTCCGGCTCGTATTCGGAAGCGGACGCGGCGACAAGCGGATTTACCGGCTCGCCGAGCGTCGGCGCTCCGGCAGATGTTTCGTCCAGATCGGCATCAGCCCAGGAATCGAAGGCAAACTGACGGGTCGCAAAGTCGTCGAGATCTGCAATGGGCGGTTCGGGCGCAAGATGCTGCGCCGCGGCGATAAACGATGCCGTCTCGGAGGGATCGCCTGTCGAATGGGTTCCGCCGCCCATGGGCTCGTCGGCTGTCCAGGGGCGATCGCTCATCACGTCGTCGAGGCTCAACGCAAACAGATCGTCTTCGCCCTCGTCAAACGCGCGTTTCGCATGCCTGGCGGCAGAAGCGAAGCCTCCGTGGTCGTTGCGCGATGCGTTGCTCGACCCCATCTTGTTCCATCCTTTCGAACTGTCTCGTCCTTCGATTATATGGAACTTGCCTTGCGGCCGAGTCTTGGATTCGTGCATTCCAGAACTCACGCCCAAAAGGGGAGAGGTGATCCGGCCGAGTTGCCTACTTGTCGCCGGCGGCAGCCTTTGCCTCGTTGAGGTAGCTATAGAAGCTGTACTTAGAGATGCCAAAGAACTCGCAGGCACGCTCGCTCGACTTGGAAATGAGGAAGGCGCCGCGACGGTCGAGGTAGCCAATGGCGCGAATGCGCTCATCTTTGGTCATAAGGGCTGCGGGCTTGCCCACGTATTGCTCGCACTCGCGCAGCAGATCTTCGAGCAAGTCGCCGATGGTTTTGGTAATGGGCTCGGGCTCGGTGTAGCCCGTGCCGTCGGTGCCGGTAAAGGCATCGAGCGAGCGCTCAAAAGCTTTCATGAGCGTAATGTCAAAGTTAATGCCCAAAATGCCGACAGGCTTGCCTTCGTCGTTGCGGATAAAGATGGTCGAGGACTTAAGCAGCTTGCCATCGGCGGTTTTGGTGAGGTATGGCTCGCGGTCGTGCACGTCGGTGGTGTCCTCGTGCATGGACTCAAACACAATATGGCTGGGACCGTCACCCAGCTTGCGCCCGCTTACATGGCCGTTTTCGATTACCACGATGGAGTGGTCCACGTCCTCGGTCTCCAGGTCGTGGACGACGACTTCGCAGTTGGGGCCAAACTGGAGCGCCAGGCCGTGTGCAAGGCGCTTATAAAACTCAATCTGTGCGGGGGTCATGGGTGCCTTCCTAAAAATTAGTTTGGGCACACTTTGCCATAAACCCCACTTGTTCGCAAATAACGAAAGCGTCGCTGCGTTATGAGCGAAACGCCGTCCGTTGGTTTCAGGCCTAAAGCCGGGTTGAGGTAAACCATGTAAAGGGGGCGCTCTGCCAACCGGCGGGGTGCCCTCTTTTTGCATCGTGGGCGTGCGGGATAAGCGCTTTCGATGTAGATGCCCCGCGACGCGCGTTATGGGTACGATGGCTTCAGGGGAGGTATCGCCATGAAACTTGGTTGCGTCATTATGGCTTCGGGCGAGGGCAAGCGGTTTGGCTCTAACAAGATGCTTGCCGATATCTATGGCGAGCCGCTGATTGCCCGGACCATCGATTCGGTTCCCCGGGGCTTTGACGTTGTGGTTTCGACGCGTTGGCCCGAGGTTGCTCAGATTTGCGAGGACAAGCATTGCCCGTGCGCGCTGCACGAGGGCGAGCTGCGCAGCGAAAGCGTCCGTGCGGGCCTTTCGTGGGGAGTCGATCACAACTGGAAAGGTTGCCTCTTTTTGCCGGGCGACCAGCCGCTCGTGAGTTCGGATTCCTTTGAGGCACTCGCCGGTGCTTTTAAGGCCAACGGCGGTGTCGCGCCCGTGCGTCTTGCCCTGAACGGCGAGCCGGCCTCTCCGGTGCTGTTCCCCGCGAGTTTCTTTCCTAACCTTATGGGGCTTAAGGGCAAGGACGGCGGATCGTCGCTGCTGCGCGGCCGTGCCGATATCCAGTTGGTCGAGGCACGTGGCTACGAGCTGTGGGATGTCGACACCGCCAAGGGCCGGCGCCGCGCCTCAGAACACGTTGCGGCCTGCTACGTGCCCCGCTAGCAGGGGGTGCCGCCAGGGTAGCTAATTTGGGACGGGGCTCTTTTAGCTACCCTGCCTACCTGATGATTTTTCTCTCAACATGGGGTAGCTAAAAGAGCCCCGTCCCAAATTAGCTACCCCTGGAGGCTGGTGGCGACGACGGGGCGGCCGAGGGCAGCCTCGAAGCGGTCGGCCATCGTGGAGTCGCTGAGCGCGTCGACTTGGTTGAGCATGACGCGTGCGGCGTCGAGCCTCAGCGCCTGCATCTCGGCATTGAGCACCTGGGCGACGCGCTCGGGCGTGGCGATGTCGGTGGTCTCGCAGCCGCAACGCTCGCAAAAGAGCTCGGGGCGGTGGACGGCTTCGTTGATGGGCTTGCCGAGCCCCGAGGCGCCAACGATCCAGACGATGTTGGCCGTGCCAGAGGGAATCACCGGCTCCCAGGCGGCGTGGGCCTTGAGCGGGAGCCGCTTGCTGCCGTCCGCCTCGGCCAAGACGTAGTTAAAGCGCTGTGCCAGCTCGCCGAGCGGCTCGGCGGGGGCGGAGAGCTTGCCCGTCTCGGGGTCCAAGACACCTGCTTGGCAGATGCTTCCCCGCGCAAGGCCCGCGCAGGCCTCGCAGGTGCAACCGGGGACATGTGCGGCGCCCGGCTTCCAAGGTGCGGCGTCCAGGCGACGACTCGACCCGTCCCATGGCACGCCGGCGACGGGAAACGTATGCGTGGTGGTGCAGAGGAGCACGCGGCCGCCCGCGCGCATAAGCTCAAGGCCGAGCGTCTTTAGCAAGGTCGACTTGCCGCCGCTGCCGATAATCGCGGTAATGCCCGGCTCGATCCTGAGCGCCGAGGCGAGATTGCCGCTAACCGTTTCCATCTGTTCACCGCCGTATAATACTGTGATAATAAATAATCATCAGAGTAGCGGTCGAACCGCTTTTGCTCTGCTCAAACCGTAGCACAGGGAGGTGCCCCGGAAATGCTCGTTTATGTTCGCGGCGCCGGCGATATCGCCACGGGCGTCGCCGCCCGTTTGGTGCGCGCCGGCGTGTCGGTTGTCATGGCCGATATCGCGGTTCCCACGTGTATCCGTCGCACGATCAGTTTTTGCGAGGCCATTCGCCTGGGCGAGGTCGAGGTCGAGGGCATTCGCGCCCGCTTGGCGCAGACGCCGGCAGAGGCGCTTGCAATTACCCAGGCCGGAGATGTCGCCGTTGTGGTGGATCCCCAGGCCAAGATGCTCGACGAACTTAAGCCCGCTGCCGTGGTCGACGCGATCCTGGCCAAGCGCAACTTGGGCACCACGCGCGATATGGCGCCTGTCGTCATCGCCGTAGGACCGGGCTTTACCGCGCCGGTCGATTGCGATGCCGTGGTCGAGACCATGCGCGGTCATTTTCTCGGCCGCGTCATCACCCAGGGCTCGCCCCAGCCCAATACGGGCGTGCCGGGTGTCATCGCCGGGTATGGCAAGGAGCGCGTTATCCACAGCCTCGCCGCCGGTGTGTTTAGGTCCGACCGCGTGATCGGCGACATCGTGAGTGCCGGCGATGTGATCGGGTATGCGGGCGACACTCCCATGGTCACGCAGATTGACGGCTGCTTGCGCGGGCTTTTGGCCGACGGCGTTCTGGTGACCGAGGGCTTTAAATGTGCCGATGTCGATCCACGCGGCGATGCCAGCTATATCAACTATATTTCGGACAAGGCGACGTCGGTCGGCGGCGGCGTGCTCGAGGCGCTCGCCATGTTCACCGACGTTTTTAGGGGATAGGAAGCGACGATGGAAAAGCTCGATGTGGTGAATGCTGCGCTTGGCGCTCTGAAGGCCGGTAAGACGTGCGAGCTGGTGGTAGTTGCCGGCACGGCAGGGTCATCGCCGCGCGGCGTGGGCGCTTGGATGGCCGTCTTTGCCGATGGCAGCCAAGCGGGCACCATCGGCGGCGGTAAGATTGAGCTCCTTGCGCTGGCCGAGGCGCGCGAGCTGTTGGCCGCAGGGCAGTCGCGCCTGGTCCGCTACACCATGGGCGGCGAGAACTCCGATACCGGCATGATCTGCGGCGGAGCCATCTGCCTGTGTTATCTGCACCTGGATGCATCGCAGGCGCCGTTGTTCCAGTCGGTTGCCGACGTCTTGGCGTATCGACGCATCGGCGACTTCGTCATCGACTTTGGACCGTTTATCGCAAGCGCGCTCGAAGGCGACGCTGCCGAATACCATGGCGAGGAGTCGCGCCGCACCATTGTGGGTTGCCCCGGGCTTTCGCTGACGGAAGAGGGGAGTAAGGTCACCTACACCAACGCCGCCTCCGAGATTCCCCCGGCGCACATCGAGACGCTTTGCCCCGAGGGCCTGACATACATCTTTGGCTGCGGTCACGTGGGCGCCGCGACGGCGCGCGTGCTCACGGCGGCGGGCTTTGCCGTCGTGGCGTGCGACGATCGCCCCGGCACGTTGACACCCGAATGGGTGCCCGGCGTCTACGACCGTCGTCTGGTCGACTACAAGAACCTGGACGAGCAATGCTCCATCGGTCCGCGCGATCTGGTAGTCGTCGCCACGGCGGGCCACAAGTCCGATATCGATGTGGTGATTCAGGCCTTGCGCGCCAAGCCCGCCTATTTGGGTTGCCTGGGTTCGCGCCGCAAGACGGCCTTTGTGCGGGCTCGCTTGGAGCAGGAGGGCTTTACGCAGGACCAGATCGACGAGCTGCACCTGCCGATCGGCGTTGCCATTCAGGCCGAGGACCCCGAAGAGATCGCCATCTCCATCGCCGCCGAGATGATCCATCTGCGTCGCACCAAGCTCGTCCCCCGCAAGCGCTAGTCGCATCCCAGGGGTAGCTAATTTGGGACGGGGCTCTTTTAGCTACCCTGCCTGCTCGATGATTTTCGCTCGCTGTTGGGTAGCTAAAAGAGCCCCGTCCCAAATTAGCTACCCCAGCCCTCTGCCGCATGCGGGTCAAAATGCTACTTGTGCCATATGCCCTATAATGTCCGCCCGTTGGGCGGCATAGGGCCGCTGCCTAGGGTATGGGAGGCGCAAATGGCAGAGTCGGTGGCAGGGGACGCCCTGTTCGAACGTACGGGAAAAGTTTCGTTTGTGCAGGTATTGCCCCATGCACTGCAGCATGTACTGGCGGCATTCGCGGGTATCGTCACGCCCGCTATCATCATCGCGTCGGTCTGCGGCTTCACGCCTCAAGAGGAAGCCGATGAGTTGCGGTGAAATACGGATTGTTTAAGCCGGTTAAGCCGTCAAACAGTCCCTATTTCACCGCAACTGTTTTTTGGGACCCATTTGTGCGGGGGAGTTGTGGAGTTGTGCAGGCAGACGATGTTTTTCTGGAAATACGCACCCAATGCGCGTATAGTACCGATTGTTTTGTCGGCTCCTGCTGTGTCGAGTCCAAACCGCGAAATGCCATGAGCGGCGCGGATGCAGTCAGGAGGCACGAGGACAACCCACCGTGGCCACGCCCCGTGCTTAAAACCCCAAGAAGGAGTGAACAATGGCAGAAGAGAAGTATGTGCCGCGTCTGAAGGCCAAGTACAACAACGAGGTCAAGCAGCAGCTTCAGGACAAGTTCCAGTACGAGAACGTCATGATGATCCCCAAGTTTGAGAAGATCGTCGTGAACATGGGTGTCGGCGAGGCCGCTACCGATTCCAAGGCCATCGACGGTGCCGTGCGCGACCTGCGCGCCATCACCGGCCAGCAGCCGATGATCACCCGTGCCCGCAAGTCCATCGCTACCTTCCGCCTGCGCGCTGGTATGCCGATCGGCTGCAAGGTTACCCTGCGTGGCGACCGTATGTGGGAGTTCTTCGATCGTCTGACCTCCGTCGCTATCCCTCGTATCCGCGACTTCCGCGGCATCTCCGCCAAGAGCTTCGACGGCCGTGGTAACTTCTCCATGGGCGTCACCGAGCAGCTCATCTTCCCCGAGATCGACTTTGACTCCGTTGATCACCAGCGTGGTATGGACATCACTTTCGTGACCACCGCCAACACCGATGAGGAGGCCAAGGCCCTTCTGGACGCCTTCGGTTTCCCGTTCAAGAAATAGGTTCACCTGCCCTATAAGCGCCGTTCCCACAAGGGGGCGGCGCTTGGGGCGAACAATACTCTATGTGAGGAGGATATAAGTGGCTAAGACATCGATGATCGTCAAGTGCAATCGCAAGCAGAAGTTCTCTACTCGTGAGTACACGCGCTGCCAGCGCTGCGGCCGTCCGCACTCTGTGTACCGCAAGTTCGGCCTGTGCCGTGTCTGCTTCCGCGAGCTTGCACTCAAGGGCGAGCTTCCCGGCGTTAAGAAGGCCAGCTGGTAAGTCACTACCAGCGTTTCAAGCATCCGTTTGGAACAGGGAAAACGTGCTAGTTAGGCTTTGCCGTTAAGGGCGGCGAAGAACCAAGAGCACGTGTTCATCAAGAACGAAGGAGAATCTGTATGAACCTTACAGACCCGATCGCAGATATGCTTACGCGCATTCGTAACGCTAACTCTGTGAACAAGGCCACGGTCTCCATGCCGAGCAGCAAGAAGCTCGTCGAGATCGCTCGTGTTCTGCACGAGGAGGGCTACATCGAGGGCTACGATGTCGAGGACACCGTCCCCCAGAAGACTCTGCACATCACGCTTAAGTATGGTCCCAAGAAGGCTAAGGTCATCAACGGCATCCGCCGCATTTCCAAGCCGGGCCTGCGTAAGTACACCGGCGTTGCCGACATGCCCCGCGTCCGCGGTGGCCTTGGTACCGCCATTATTTCCACCAGCCATGGCGTCATGACCGACCGCGATGCTCGCAAGCACAACGTCGGCGGCGAGATCATCGCTTACGTCTGGTAATTCGCTCGGTAGGTAGAAGGAAAGGAGATCACCGTGTCTCGTATCGGTAATAAGCCTGTCCAGATTCCCGCCGGAGTCGAAGTGGCAGTCAACGGCAACAACGTTGTCGTCAAGGGCCCCAAGGGCCAGCTCGAGCTCGATGTCTATGAGAAGCTCGCTATCAATATCGAGGACAACGTCCTCACCGTTTCCCGTCCCGACGACGAGCGTGAGACCCGTGCCCGCCACGGCCTCACCCGCGCCCTCATCCACAACATGGTTGTTGGCGTTTCCGAGGGCTTCGAGAAGAAGCTCGAGCTCGCCGGCGTCGGTTACCGCGTGCAGCAGAAGGGCAAGAACCTCGAGTTCTCCCTGGGCTTCTCGCACCCCGTGATCGTCGAGGCTCCCGAGGGTATTACCTTCGAGGTTCCCGACAACACCCACGTGAACGTCAAGGGTATCAACAAGCAGCAGGTCGGTCAGATCGCCGCTGAGATCCGCGGCCATCGTCCTCCCGAGCCTTACAAGGGCAAGGGTATCCACTACGTTGGCGAGCACATCCGCCGCAAGCTGGGTAAGGCCGCCAAGTAGTCGTAACCGACTCACTCGCATAAGACCAGCACCCCGTTAGGTGCTGGCAAGATCAACCTTTTTAGGAGTTTACGTATGAACAAGCATAAGGCGAAGCTGGAAGGCCTCAAGCGTCGTCAGCGTCGTGTTCGCGGCAAGATCTCGGGTACCGCCGAGCGTCCGCGTCTTCGCGTGACCCGTACTAACGCCAACATCTATGCCCAGATCATCGACGACAGCAAGGGCTCCAGCCTGACGCTCGTCTCTGCCTCGACCCTCGAGGCCGAGTTCAAGGGCACCCACACCTCGAACAAGGAGGCTGCGGAGAAGGTCGGTCAGCTCGTTGGCAAGCGTGCCATCGAGGCCGGCATCACCAAGGTCGCCTTCGATCGCGGTGGCCGTATCTACCATGGCCGCGTCAAGGCCCTCGCCGACGGTGCTCGTGCCGCCGGTCTCGAGTTCTAGGAGGTATGTAGCACATGGCTCGTAATCAGAAGCAGCAGCGCGAGGCCTCCGAGTTCGAGGAGCGCGTCGTTTACATCAACCGCGTGTCGAAGACCGTCAAGGGCGGTCGTCGCATGAGCCTCGTCGCTCTCGTCGTCGTTGGCGATGGCAAGGGCAACGTCGGCGTTGGCATGGGCAAGTCCGCTGAGGTGCCCATGGCCATCTCCAAGGCGTCTCTCGATGCCAAGAAGAACATGTTCCACGTGCCGGTGACCGAAGAGGGCACCATTCCGCACGAGGTTATCGGCCACTTTGGTGCCGGCCGCATCATCATCAAGCCCGCTGTCGAGGGTACCGGCGTTATCGCCGGCGGCGCTGTGCGTCCCCTCTTTGAGCTTGCTGGCATCAAGAACGTCCTGTCCAAGTCCCTCGGTACCGACAACGGCCTCAACATCATCAAGGCTGCCGTCGAGGGCCTCAAGGAGCTCTCCAGCCCTGAGGACGTCGCGGCTCGCCGTGGCCTGACGGTCTCCGAGATGTTCGTCGGTAAGGAGAACTAAGCATGGCTGACACCATCAAGATCAAGCAGGTCCGCAGCACCAACGGTTGCAAGCAGGACCAGGTCCGTACTGTCCGTGCCCTCGGTCTCCACAGGATCCGCGAGGTTCGCGAGATTACTGACAACGAGTCCGTCCGCGGCATGATCTTCAAGGTCAAGCACCTTGTCGAGATTGTAGAGGAGTAGCAAATGCAGCTTCACGATCTTACTCCCGCGCCCGGTTCCACCAAGAACCGCAAGCGCGTTGGCCGTGGCAATTCTTCGGGTCACGGCACCACTTCTGGCCGCGGCCAGAAGGGCCAGGGCTCTCGCTCTGGCGGCACCAAGGGTGCCGGCTTCGAGGGTGGCCAGACTCCGCTGGCTATGCGCCTGCCCAAGCTTCCGGGCTTCCGCAACCCCCGTCGTATCGAGTACACCGCTGTTAACGTTGAGCGTCTCGAGCGTAAGTTCGAGGATGGTGCTGTGATCGACGGTGCCGCTCTTAAGGCCGCTCGCATCACCAAGAGCGAGTTCGAGCCCGTCAAGGTGCTCGGCAATGGTGAGCTTACCAAGAAGTTCACGGTCAAGGTCGACAAGGTCAGCGCTTCTGCGCAGGCCAAGATCGAGGCCGCCGGCGGAAAGGTCGAGCTGCCGTGCTAAATGGTCTTAAGAATGCTTTCCGCATCAAAGAACTGCGCGAAAAGATTCTTTTTACCATAGCTATGCTCGTCGTGTACCGCATTGGTGCGCACGTTCCTGTGCCCGGCATTCCCTTCCAGGGGATGCTGGGCCTTTTCTCGACCGATAACAATTCGGTCGCCGCAGGTGCTATGGCCCTCCTGAATCTTTTCTCTGGCGGCGCGTTGAGCTATGTGTCGGTGTTTTCGCTGGGCATCATGCCTTACATCACCAGCTCGATCATCCTCCAGATGCTCCAGGCCGTTGTGCCTTCCCTGCATGAGCTTGCCCGCGAGGGCGAGGTCGGTCAGACCAAGATTACGCAGTATTCGCGTTACCTCACCCTGGCTCTGGCAATCCTCAACTCCGTGGGTTACCTCTTCCTCTTTAAGAGCTTCGGCATCAGCTTTAATGGCGCCGCCGCTCCCGAGATCATCTTCGACCTCATGATCGTCGGCACGCTCACCGCGGGCGCCATGCTGATCATGTGGATTGGTGAGCTCATTACCCAGCGCGGTATCGGCAATGGCATGTCGCTGATCATCTTTGCGAACATCATGGCCGGTCTGCCGCAGGCGATCTTCTCCAGCACCGAGGGCAATGGCGGTGGCATCATCACTATGGTGATCATCTGCGCCATCATCCTGCTGGTTATCCCGCTGATTGTTTTCCTTGAGCGCGGCCAGCGCCGCATTCCGGTCTCCTACGCTAAGCGCGTCGTGGGCCGTCGCATGATGGGTGGCCAGACCACTTACCTGCCCATCAAGGTCAACACCGCGGGTGTCGTGCCGATCATCTTCGCTTCGGCGCTGCTGTACTTCCCGGCTCAGGTTGCCGTGTTCTTCCCCGGCATCGGCTGGATTCAGGCAGTTGCCTCTGCGCTTTCGACCGGTTGGCTCAACTGGGTGCTTAACGTTGTCCTCATCGTGTTCTTCGCGTACTTCTACACCTCCATGGTGTTCAATCCCGATGACACGGCCGACAACCTTAAGAAGCAGGGCGGCTTTATTCCGGGCGTTCGTCCGGGTAGGGCTACCGCGGCCTACATCAAGAACGCGCTCAACAAGATTACGCTTCCCAGCGCTGTCTTTTTGGCGCTCATCGCCATCGTGCCTTCGATCATCTTCTCCTTCACGGGCAATCAGCTGATCCAGGCATTTGGCGGCACGTCCATCCTCATCATGGTCGGCGTCGTGCTCGACACGGTCGACAAGCTCGAAGGCCAGATCAAGATGTATGATTACGATGGATTCTTTAAATAGGCTAGAGGAGGATTGCTCATGAACCTCGTATTGCTCGGAGCTCCGGGTGCCGGTAAGGGCACCGTTGCACAGGAGCTCGTCGCCGAGTTTGGCGTCGCCCACATCTCCACGGGCGACCTGCTGCGTGCTGCCGTCAAGGGTGGCACCGAGCTTGGTATTCAGGCTAAGAAGTACATGGACGCTGGCGAGCTCGTTCCCGACCAGCTCGTGATCGACCTTGTCAAGGAGCGCCTTGCCGCCGATGACGCCCAGCAGGGCTTCATCCTCGACGGCTTCCCGCGCAACACCGCCCAGGCTGTGACGCTCGATTCCGAGCTCTCCGCCATGGGTCGCGAGATCGACTGTGCCCTTCTGGTCGACGTGGCCCCCGAGGTCATCATCGATCGTCTGTCCTCGCGTCGCACCTGCCGCGCCTGCGGTTACACCGGCACTGCTGCCGATGTTACCTGCCCCAAATGCGGCGGCGAGATGTATCAGCGCGACGACGATAAGCCCGAGACCATCAAGAACCGTCTCGACGTCTACGAGAAGTCCACGAGCCCGCTTGTCGATTACTATCGTGGCCAGGGTCTGCTCAAGTCGGTCAACGGTGACCAGGCTCGCGAGACCGTATACGGGGATGTCAAAGAGGCCCTCGGTCTATGATTAAGATTAAGTCTGCAACGCAAATCGAGCAGATGAAGAAGGCAGGAGCGCTATCTAAGATGGCGCTCCGCCACGTTGGAGCCATGGTGCGCCCCGGCGTTTCGACTTTTGAGCTCGATCAGCTCGCGGAGCAGATTATCCGCATGCATGGCGGCACCCCGGCCTTTAAGGGTTACGGCGGGTTCCCGGGGACCATTTGCGCATCGATCAACGATGCCGTGGTCCACGGTATTCCCAACCCCGATATGATCCTGCGCGATGGCGATATCATCTCCATCGATACGGGAGCCGTTGTCGACGGTTGGGTTGGCGATAACGCATGGACGTTTTTCGTCGGCACCCCTACGCCCGAGGCCAAGGCCCTGTGCGAGGTTACGTGCGATTGCCTTAAGGCTGCCATTGAGCAGGCTGTTCCCGGTAACCATATCGGGGATGTTGGTTATGCCGTCCAGTCCCTCGCCGAGTCTCACGGTTATGGCGTGCTTCGTGACTATGTGGGTCATGGCATTGGCCGCGTGATGCACGAGGACCCCAACGTTCCTAACTATGGAAAGAAGGGGAGGGGCGTTCGCCTCCAGGCCGGTATGGTCATTGCCATCGAGCCGATGGTAACGATGGGTTCCAACCATGTGAGCACGGGCTCCGACGGTTGGATCGTCACCACCAACGACCACCTGCCCGCCGCGCACTACGAGAACACCGTCGCCATCACCAATGACGGTCCGGTGATTCTCACCACGGATGCGCAAGGATCCTGGTGTTCGCTCCAAGGCGGAGAAATGTAAAAGTCGCCGCCCCCTGATGCCCAACCTCGCCTTTCAATTTCGAAGGCATGACCCCAAGGTCTATGCCTTCTCATTTCAAGGCGATCTTGGGCATCAGGGAACGGCTTTGTTTTACATTTCAAATGTAACAAGTTCCACGTAGTTGTGGAGCCATTACGAAGTTATTACGATGCGTGTATACGTGTTGTAGAATACTCAATCGCTGTCGTTTTCTAGAGAAAGATGATTGCTTGTGAAGAAGGAAGACGCAATTGAGCTCGAGGGTACGGTAAAGGAACCGTTGCCTAATGCCATGTTTAAGGTCGAGCTCGAGAACGGTCATTCGGTTCTGTGCAACATTTCTGGCAAGATTCGAATGAATTACATCCGTATTCTCCCCGGTGACAGGGTTGTCGTGGAGCTTTCCCCGTACGACCTGACCCGCGGCCGCATCACCTATCGCTACAAATAGCGGCACGCATACACGCACTCTATTTCCGACTGCAGGCTTAGCTCAACCTACGGTCGGATTGTGTGTGAAGACCAGCCATAGTTTTAAACGCCTGCGGCTGGGCGAGTAGATAGTAGGGAAGTAGTTTGAGCGCTACCGAAAGGAAGAACGATGAAGGTACGTCCTTCGGTCAAGAAGATGTGCGATAAGTGCAAAATCATTAGGCGCCATGGCAAGGTCCTCGTCATTTGCGAGAACCCCCGTCATAAGCAGCGTCAGGGTTAAGAGAGGAGACTACGTTGGCCCGTATTAATGGTGTCGACCTCCCGCGTGAGAAGCGCGTTGAGATCGGTCTGACCTACATTTACGGCATCGGCCGCACCACTGCGACGAAGATTTGCGTCGAGTGCAACGTTAACGTGGATACGCGCGTTAAGGACCTCACCGAGGATGAGGTTAACGCCATCCGCGAGTATATCGACAAGAACCAGATCATGGTTGAGGGCGACCTCCGCCGTGAGCGCAACCAGAACGTCAAGCGCCTTATGGACATCGGCTGCAACCGCGGCCTTCGTCACCGCAAGGGCCTCCCGGTCCGCGGCCAGCGCACCCACACTAACGCTCGTACCCGCAAGGGCCCGAAGCGTCAGATCGGTGCTAAGAAGAAGAAATAAGGAGCGCTAGATAGATGGCTACTGCTAAGAAGAACGTTCGCGCTGCCCGTCTGAAGCGCGCGGACCGTAAGAACATTTCCGTGGGCCAGGCTCACATCCGTTCTACGTTCAATAACACGATCGTTTCGATCACCGATCCCCAGGGCAACGTCATTTCCTGGAAGTCGGCTGGCCAGGTGGGCTTCAAGGGCTCCCGTAAGTCCACGCCGTTCGCTGCCCAGATGGCTGCCGAGGCTGCTGCCAAGCAGGCCATGGAGCACGGTATGAAGAAGGTTTCCGTCTTCGTCAAGGGCCCCGGCTCCGGTCGTGAGACCGCCATCCGCTCCCTCCAGGCTGCTGGCCTCGAGGTCTCGAGCATTCAGGACAAGACCCCCATCCCGCACAACGGCTGCCGCCCCAAGAAGCGTCGCCGCGTGTAACTGAAAGGATCGTATCAATATGGCAATCGACAGGACTCCTGTTCTTAAGCGCTGCCGTCAGCTCGGGATCGATCCCGCTGAGCTCGGTTACAGCAGCAAGAAGGAATCTATCCGTCAGCCCAAGCGCCGTCGCAAGGAATCTGAGTACGGCATGCAGCTGCGCGAGAAGCAGAAGGTCAAGTTCATCTATGGCGTTCTGGAGAAGCAGTTCCACGGCTACTTCAACAAGGCCCGTAAGATGAACGGCGTCACCGGTGAGAACCTCATGATCATCCTTGAGTCTCGCCTCGACAACGTTGTTTTCCGTCTTGGCTTCGCTCGCACCCGTAAAGAGGCTCGTCAGTCCGTCCGCCACGGTCACTTCACCGTGAACGGCAAGCGCGTGGACATCCCGTCCTACCGCGTCAAGGCCGGCGACGTCGTCGCTGTCGGCGAGAAGTTCCGTGACCTCCTCCCCATCAAGGAGGCTCTGATTTCCTCCGAGCGCTTTGAGGTCCCTGGCTGGCTTGAGGTCGATATCGAGAAGCTGTCTGGTAACGTGCTCGCTCTGCCGACGCGTGAGCAGATCAGCGGTGATATCAACGAGCAGCTCATCGTCGAGCTCTACTCTAAGTAGTCCATCCGGGCTGCTGAGGCTGGAGGTAATACATGTCAGAATTCATTAGGCCTCAGGTTCAGGTCGAAGAGATCAACGAGACGTCTGCTCGTGTCTCCGTCGAGCCGCTCGAGCGCGGTTACGGTGATACGCTGGGCAACTCCCTGCGTCGCGTTCTTCTGTCCTCGCTCGAGGGTGCCGCCGTCGAGGCTATTCAGATCGATGGTGCGCAGCACGAGTTCATGACCATCCCTAACATGGTCGAGGATGTCACTGACATCGTCCTGAATGTCAAGGGTCTTGTCTTCAGGGCTCTCGGCACGACCGACGAGGCGACCGCCACCATCTCGGTTGACGGCCCCTGCGAGGTCACCGGTGCGGACTTCTTTATTCCGTCCGAGTTTGAGTTGGTCAACCCCGAGCAGCACATCGCTACGCTCACCGAGGGTGGCCATCTCACCATGAGCATGCGCATCGGCTATGGCCGCGGCTATGTCTCTGGCGAGGCCAACAAGCGCGACAACGATCCCATCGGTGTGATCCACGTCGACTCGCTGTACTCGCCGGTATCCCGTTGCGCCAAGCTCGTTGAGGCTTGCCGTGTCGGTCAGCACACCGACTACGACCGCCTTGTCCTCGAGATCGAGACCAACGGCTCCATCGCCCCGCGCGACGCCGTGGTCCAGGCTGCCAATATCATCAACCAGCATATGGCTGCCTTTATGAACCTTGCCGAGACCCCCGAGGTCGAGGAGGAGGTTTCGATCTTCGCTCCCGAGGTCACCAACGACAACGCCGAGCTGGACAAGCAGATCGAGGATCTGGACCTTTCTGTCCGTTCCTACAACTGCCTTAAGCGTGCCAGCATTCACTCGGTCCGTCAGCTCGTTGAGTTCTCGGAGAACGATCTTCTGAACATCCGCAACTTCGGTGTTAAGTCGATCGAGGAAGTGAAGGACAAGCTTGAGTCCATGGGCCTGAGCCTGAAGGCTTAATGCTTCGCATATTTGAGGAGAAACTAGACCATGCGTCACAACGTTAAGAAGGGCCTGAAGCTCGGCACCGATGCGAGCCACACCAAGGCCATGAAGAAGAGCCTGGCCAAGGCCCTCTTCGAGAACGACCGCATCAAGACCACCGAGACCCGCGCTAAGGCGCTGCGTTCGGTTGTCGAGCCGATCATCACCTGGGCCAAGAAGGGCGACCTGCACTCTCGTCGTCTGGCTATCGCCAAGCTCGGCGATAAGCAGCTCGTTGCCGAGATCTTCGACAAGGCTGCTCAGGGCATGTGGCAGGATCGCAACGGCGGTTACACCCGCATCATGAAGCTCGGTACCCGTAAGGGCGACAACGCTCCCATCGTTATCATGGAGCTCGTCACCGAGCCTTGCACGCCCAAGGCCAAGAAGGCTGCTCCGGCCCCCAAGAAGGCCGCTGCTCCCAAGAAGGTCGAGGCTGTCGAGGAGACCGCTGCCGAGGAGGCTCCTGCTGAGGAGACCGCTGAGTAGACAATTCGTCTGCATAGGCTATATTCGAGGGGTACGTTCGCGTACCCCTCTTTTTTTGTCGCGATATCGTTGTTTGTTTGTTGGGAGCGCCCATGACCGCGCCGTCTGATTTCAATTTGACTCCAGAGCTCGATGCCACGTTGGTGTTTCGTGTTGCCTATGACGGCTCGTCCTATAGCGGATTTGCCGAGCAGCCAGGGCAGACGACGGTTGCCGGAGAGCTGCGTCTTGCCATAGAGACGCTCTTGCGCCGCTCAGTCGATTTGACGTGTGCCGGGCGCACCGATGCAGGGGTGCATGCGGTGGCCCAATACATCAGCGTGCCCGTTACGGACGCAGAGCTCGCTTTAACGCGCCGCAGGTGGCTGCGAGCTATGGATGCGCTGCTGCCCAAAGATATCGCCGTTAATGAGGTCTACAAGGCCCGTAAGGGCTTTTCTGCGCGTTTTGACGCACGTTCTCGGACCTATACCTACCGCATTGCCGATCGCGATGCGCGTCCGGTGCTATCGCGTGGTGCGGTATGGTGGCATCGTTATCCTTTGGACGTGGATGCGATGGCAGCCGCCTGCCCAGCGCTTTTGGGCGAACAGGACTTTAAGAGCTTTTGTAAGGTCGCTTCTGCCGTGGGCAAGCCAACGCATCGTTGCGTGATGCGTGCCGAGTTTGGCCACGAGGTCGCCTTTGGCGAGGATATCCTCACGTTTACCATCGAGGGCAATGCGTTTTTGCATTCGATGGTGCGCACCATCGTGGGAACGCTCGTCGAGATCGGCATGCATCGCCGCGATCCCGAGTGGATGCGCGAGGTGATTGACGCTTGCGATCGTACTGCTGCGGGTCCCACGGCGCCGGCGTGCGGCCTTACCTTTATGGGCGTAGATTATGACCCCGGCGAGCTCGTCGCGCTCGAATAGGGGAGAAGCGAGAGCCATCTAAGTATGCTGCTCGTGTGGGCGAGCCGTGTGCAACATCTGTTCTTGGCGTGCAGCGCATCAGGCGACTCATTGCGTTTATTGCCGGGGTGTACCATGAACGGCAGTTGATTATTGCTGTCGAGAGGATGGATAACTTGCTTCGACGTGGCTCGCTTCCGCGACTTTCGGTGATCCTTGTTGTGGAGGGTTCGCCCAGCTACGCGATGCGCGCACTCGAAAGCGTCCAAAACCAAGACCTCTACGATATGCAGATTGTCGTTGCATGTCGCAACGCTGCGCCGGGCGTTCGTCATTCGCTCGATGTTGCCGCGGGCAGAGATATTCACATCGATTTGATAGACGTTGACGATCCGTCGAGCGGAGCTTGCCTTCGCGAGGGTTTTGCCGCTTCGCGCGGGGCCCACATTATCGCAATGAGCGCCGATGAGTGGTTTGCGCCGCACGCGTTTTTGGCAATGCTCGATGTCGCTTGTGAGACCTCGGCAGATATCGTATTTCCCTCGGTGTCGCTCGATCGCTACGATACGCATCGGGAACGCCATTCTCGTATGTTGGACGCGCAATCCATTGCCCTTGCCGACGATGGAGACCGGGCTTTAGGCCTGGCCAAGCTGGTCGAGAGCGGTCTGGTTTGTCAACATTCCGGCGTGATGTATGAACGCTCCCTGTTTGAGTTGTCTCTGCAGCATGCCGAGTCGTATCGTGCGATCGCCTTTTTGGCGCCTGCCCTTTCGCATGCGGAACGCGTATTTGGGTGCGCCGAAGCTTGTTTCCATACGGCCGCGCCATCGGTTGCGGATTCATTCGACCCCACCATGTTCTCGCGACTTTCCGACGACGCCAAGGCGCTTGAAGAGCTTTGCGTGCCATTTGACGCAATAGATGACGATAACCATCTAAAGCTGGCCTGCCAACGGTTTTACTATGGCCGCTTGGTTGCTTGTATCGAGAATTTGTGCCTGAGCCCCCATGGGGTGTCTTCAATTGAGCGCACGGCACGATTGCGTGATATGCTCAACGACGTGCGGACCCGCCAGATGGCGGTGGCCCTTAAGGGAGAGCGCCGAGGCCTTGGGCTTTTGTTTGGGCCGATTGCCAACGTTAAGCCTATGCGCTGCGTTATGTATGCGCATCTGGCTGCTTTTTTGAACAGAACGGGCGCAAGGATAGCCTAGCTGTGTCATATTCGCAAATAATTTGCATAGAATTGTTTCGAAATGCGTTCTTATTCACAAATAGCCTCAAATAGCGCTAAACTATTCAATCACTGATAGATTGTCTTCGCCATCTATGGAGTGAGGTTTTATATGGCTAAAAAACGCAACGGGCGCCAGGATGCCATCAGAGATATCGTGCGCAATAAAGACGTGCGTACGCAGCGCGTGCTGGTGGACGAACTCCGCGCCATGGGCTTTGATTGCACGCAGGCGACGGTTTCGCGTGACATCGCCGATATGGGGCTGCGCAAACTGCCCGAGGGCATCTATGTTCTGGCTGAGGACCTGCACCTGCAGCGCATGGTCTCCGAGCTGGTTACCGGTGTGTTGCGCACCGACAACCTGGTTATGATTAAGGCTCAGCCCGGCACCGCCTCGGGCATTGCCGCGGCTGTCGATGCGGCCGAGCTGCCCGATGTGCTCGGATCGCTTGCCGGCAATGACACGATTTTGGTTATCGCTCAGACTGCCGAGGATGGCGAACGCCTCGAAGCGCTGATTAACAAGCTCAGCGCCGCGCGTAAATAGCTTTACGCGCGTATACAACGCCAGCTAAGACGGTGGAAATACAGGGGCGTCGGTTTTGAGCCGACGCCCTATTTGTGACGGTGCTATCGTGGCATCTCGATTGCGCGCGATATGCCATGTATGTCCCAGCAAAAAGCGCCCGAGCATTTGAGCTGCTCGGGCGCTTTGCTATCTACTGACCTGTGGAGGGATCGGGGGTCGGGCTAGGGCTGGGATCGGGGGTCGGGCCAGGGTCGGGGCTGGGGCTGGGATCGGGGCTGGGGCTGGGGTCGGGAGTAGGGGTGGTACTGCCGCCATCGCCTTCGCCGCCGGTGTTGCCGCCCTCGTTGCCGCTCCCGCCGGTGGTCTCCGTCTCTTCTTCCTCGTCTTCGTCCTTATCCTCGTCCTCTTCCTTCTTCTTGTTGTTTGTGCCGTAGAACTTCCAGACGTTATTGTTCTTGTACGTGGGAGCCGTTCCGGTCGGGAACTCCTCGCGCTCGGCGCCCGCAAGAACGGTGTTCATGAACTTCTTAAAGACGGGCAGGTTGGTGCTGTCGCCCAGCAGGTCCGAACCGTACTTTTGGATGGGAATCTCGCCTGCGGAATAACCGGTCCACAGGGCGCATGCCAGTTGCGGCGTGTAGCCGCAGAACCACAGGTTGGTGGTGTTGTCAGTGGTGCCCGTCTTGCCGGCATAGGGCTGGTTGACGCTCAGCGCGCCGGCGGCACCCGTGCCGCTGCCCTGCATGACGCCGGATAGAACGTCGGTAACCGCGGCAGCCTCACCTTCGGTGAGCACCCGCGTGGGATTGTCGGTGTGCTGGTACAGAACCGAGCCGGTACGCGAGTCGATCTCGGTGATGGCGATCGGCTGGCGATAATAGCCGCCGTTGGCAAAAGCGGCGTAGGCCGATGCCATCTCGAGCGGTGAGATGGACCCGGTGCCGAGCGTCATGACGGGAACGTCCTCGATATTGTCCTTGGCGGGATCGATGCCGAGCTTTTTGACGAGCGACATGATCTTGTCATTGCCGATGGCTTCGGCCACCTGAATATAGCCGGTGTTGGATGAGTATGCCGTTGCCTGCTTAAGCGTGATGTTGCCATAGCTCTGGTTGCCATAGTTTTGCACCTCGGTCGTGGTGCCCTTGGCCTTGAGTGGCGAGTTGCAGTTGAGAATGACGTTGGGGTTCATGCCGTTTTGGATGGCAGTTGCCAGCGTAAAGGCCTTAAACGTGGAGCCCACGGGGCGCTTTGCCGTAGCGTGGTTCACGTGATTCTCGTCGGCGTTGTAGTCGTAGCCGCCCACCATGCACTTGATGTAGCCGGTCTTGGGGTCAACGACAACCATGCCCATGTCCAGGCCATCGAGCGAAAGCGTGTCGAGCTGGGCGCGCACAGCCTCCTCGGCCACCTGCTGCATGGTGGGGTCGATGGTGGTCTTAACAGTCAGGCCACCCTTAAAGAGTACGTCGGTGGAGAACTCCTGCTCGAGCAGCTGCTTGACGTAGGAGACAAAGTAGGGCTGTGAGTATACGTCGACGCCGCTGCCCGAGATCTCGGTCACGTTGAGGGTGATGGGCTCAGCCTGCGCGGCATCGTGCTCTTCCTGCGTGATGTGGCCCAGGCGCAGCATGTTGTCGAGCACCTTATTGCGGCGGGAAAGCGCCAGGTCGGGATTGACCGTGGGGTCGTACTGTGAAGGCGAGTTGGGCAGACCGATGAGCAGCGCGGCCTCGCTCAGGGTGAGGTCGGAAGCACTCTTGGAGAGGTAGGTCTCGGCGGCGGCCTCGATGCCATAGGCGCCGTGGCCATAGTAAATGGTGTTGAGGTACATCATGAGGATCTCGTCTTTGGAGTACATGTCCTCCATCTTGATGGCGATATAGGCCTCGCGCACCTTACGCTCGATGGTCGAGTCGAACTGCTCCTCCTGCAGGATGGTGTTGCGCACCAGCTGCTGGGTGATGGTCGAGGCTCCTTCGTGGCCGCCGGCAAGGGTTGCCACCGAGGCACGCGCGATGCCCAAGAGGTCGATGCCGCCGTGCTCGTAGAAACGCTCGTCCTCGACGTCGATCGTGCCCTGCAGGACGTACGGGGAGACCTGGTCCTTGGTGATGGACTTGCGGTTTTGGGTATAGAAGCTGGCGATCTTGTTGCCGTTGCAGTCAACAATCTCGGTAGGCTCGCTGACCAGATAGGCGTTGGCGTCGGTGTAGTCGGGCAGGTCGGACAGCCAGCGGTTGACGTTGCCGATCATGCCGATGCCAAATGCTACGCCCGCGATGAGCAAAAAGCCCAAAAGCGAAAGCAGGATGACGGGCAGAGCGTGCGTCTTAGAGCGACCGTGTCCCTGTCGTTGGCGAGGACCCATATGTTGACCTCCAAGTATGTCGTGCCAGGCGGCGGGTATGCGTCGGGCAGGATGGACATAAGTTATTACACGATAAACCAATCGAGCCGCGCGAAGCCTCGTGTATGCTGGTTGACGGCAATTAACAGAGTGATTGCATACCTTGGTAAGGAGTTTGCCGATGGCGATTTGGGCGACGGAGCCTAGCAGACAATGCGGGAATGGGACGCCAACATCGGGTCTGGCACTGCCCGAGCTGTTGGCTCCGGCTGGCGGGCTCAATCAGATGCTCGCCGCGATCGCGGCAGGTGCCGATGCCATTTATGCCGGGTTGAGCGGATTTAACGCCCGCGTGAGTGCGCACGGGTTTAGTGATGACGAATTTGCGCGCGGGTGTGCCGTGGCGCACGCCCATGGTGTGCGCGTGTACGTGACGCTCAACGTATTCGTGTTCGACGACGAGCTGTCCGAAGCTGTGGCACTGGGGGCACATGCGCATGCGCTGGGCGCCGATGCACTGATCGTGGCAGATGCGGGCCTAGCCCGCGCGCTGCATGCGGCAATTCCGGGGGTCGAGATTCATCTGTCCACCCAAGCGGGCGTCCATAGCAAGGGGGCCGTGCGTTTGGCGGCTGACGAGCTGGGGGTCGAGCGCGTGACGACGGCGCGTGAGCTGACCGTGGCAGAGATTGCGACGCTCTGCGCTACCGGTGTGCCCATCGAGGTGTTCTGCCATGGCGCCATATGCATTGGCTATTCGGGCGCGTGCGAGTTTTCGGCCCTGCGGCGCGGACGGTCGGCGATGCGTGGCGACTGCACGCAGCCGTGCCGCCTGGCATACGATTTGGTGGATGAGGCTGGGGAGGGCGTCGTTGCCGTCGAAGGCGATCGTCTGCTCTGCCCGCGTGACTATCTGGGCATTGCTCATTTACCCGAGCTTGTTGCTGCCGGGGTGGCGTCGCTCAAGATCGAGGGGCGTATGAAGAACCCCGACTACGTCTACAACGTGGTGCGGGCGTGGCGCCGGGCGCTCGATATGCTGCGTGATGGCGCGTGGGATCCCGATGCCGTGCGGGCGCTCGAACGTGAGCTGGGAAGGTCGTTTAACCGCGGGTTTACCGACGCGTATCTGCGAGGCCGCTCGGGCGCGGAGCTTATGAGTTTTGAACGCGCGATCAACCAGGGCGTGCGTGTGGGCCGTTTGGTTGCCGTGGGACACGAGGAAGTGACCGTCGAGCTCGATGCCGCCGTGGCGGCGGGCGATACGCTCGAGATCAGGTTTTACCCGGGCGCCGACGCGCGTCCCGATGTACCTAAACGCTGGCCGCAAGTTCCCTGCCCGGTGGATGCCGAGGCGGGGGAGCGCATCGTTGTCCATTGCAAGCGCAAGGTCGACGCAGGCTGCGAAGTGTATCTGATTCGCAGCGCTGGTGTGCTTGAGCAAACGGCGGCGGCACTGGAGCGCATGCGGGCCGAGGCCGATGCGGTCGCGCTTGCGAAACGCGCTGTCGAGACGCTGCCGTTTGCGGGCGTTCTGATGGATAGCGGAACGCAGCCGGAAGAACCTGCAGAGTCTGTCGCCGCTCGCTTGGTCTTTGCCTGGCAGCTGATGGACCAGGACCCGAACGAAGAGCTCGACCTGTCCGATGCGACTGTTGTGCTCGACGAGGTCTGCCGTGTGGGCGATATCGAGCGGACTCGGTCGCTCATGCAGCGCGCCGGCCGCATCGTCTGTCGTAATCTGGGACAAGTGGCGATAGCTCGCGAACTGCGCGTCGTCTTTGACGTGGCAGCGCCGGTGTTCTGTGCGAACCGGGCAACGCTCGCCTGGTTGCGGGGGCTTGGGGCGCAGCGCGTGTTTTTGCCTGCCGAACTTGTCGCTCACGATGCGAAACGCGTTGCCGAGCTTGCCGCCTGTCCTGGCGTCCTGGGCCCCGTCGATACCGATCGTCCCGAGCTCATGGTGTGCGAGCACTGCCTGCTGACCGCCGAGGGCATCTGTGCCACCGATGCGACGGGACAGGCCTGTTGCCGCGACTGCTTGCGTCGCCGGCAGACGCGCTATCTGGTCGATCGTGACGGTACACGTCTGCCAGTTGCCATCGACGCATGCGGCAGGACGAGGATTTTCCTGTCGTAGGTGCCGCGTCGCGTCAGTTTGTTATCATATGAGAGTTTATGGACTTCCAGCACCGCCGTTTTCGGCGAGGGTGCTATAGCAAAAGGAGGATACCCAATGCTGTCTGTTGACGAGCAAATGCGTATCATCACCTCGGGCGCCGCGAAGATCGTCCCCGAGGCCGACCTTCGTAAGAAGCTTGAGAAGGGTGAGCCCCTCAACATCAAGCTCGGCGTCGATCCCACCAGCCCCGACCTGCACCTGGGCCACGCCGTGCCCCTGCGCAAGATGCGCCAGTTCCAGGACCTGGGCCACAACGTCACCCTGATCATCGGCAACGGTACCGCGCTGATCGGCGATCCTTCGGGCAAGAACTCCACCCGCCCGCAGCTTTCTCAGGAGCAGATCGAGGCCAACGCCGAGACTTACGTGAGCCAGGCCATGAAGATCTTGGACCCCGAGAAGACCACCATCGTGCACAACGGCGACTGGATCTTGTCGATGGACCTGGCCGGTCTGCTGCAGGTGTGCTCCAAGTTCACCGTCGCCCGCATTCTTGAGCGCGATGACTTTACCAAGCGCTATCAGTCCCAGACGCCGATCGCCCTGCACGAGTTCCTGTATCCCGTGATGCAAGCATACGATTCGGTCATGATCAAGGCTGACGTGGAGATGGGCGGCACCGACCAGCTTTTCAACCTGCTCGCCGGCCGTGAGCTCATGGAGAAGATGGGCATGGAGCCGCAGATCGCGCTCACCATGCCGCTGCTCGAGGGCACCGATGGCGTCCGTAAGATGTCCAAGTCCTATGGCAACTACATCGGTCTGACCGACGCGCCCAAGGATATGTTCGGCAAGACCATGTCCATCCCCGACGAGATGATCGGCAAGTACTACCGCCTGGCGAGCTCGCTCACCCCGGCCGAGGTCGACAAGATCGACGCTGCCCTGGCCGATGGCTCTGCCGATCCCTATGAGCTCAAGCGCGCTCTGGGCCGCGACCTGTGCGACACCTACCACGGCGCCGGTGCCGGCGACGAGGCTCAGGCCGAGTTCGACCACGTGTTCAAGGAGGGCCAGCTCGCCGACTTCCCCGAGAAGCATATTGAGCTGACCGTAAACGACGAGGGCCAGATTTACCTTGCCGGCCTGCTCAAGGACCTGGGTCTTTCGGCCAGCGCCGGCCAGGCTCGTCGCGACATCGATGGCGGCGGTGTCAAGATCAACGGCAAGGCCGTGGCTCCCAAGAGCTACAACATCGACCCCAGTGCCCTCAAGCTGGGCGACACCCTCTCCGTGGGCAAGCGCAAGGGCTTTAAGCTTATTTAGTTACGCGGTTTTACCAAACCGCGTAACAGCTTGACGCTGCCCTCAGTTCCGCCGTTCTAACGAACGGCGGACCGGTCGACGCTGCGCGGGCACCAGAGCGACAACTTGTCATTCAAAGAGGACGGCATGACCAGAAGGTCTATGCCGTCCTCTTTTCATGCCAATTTGTTCGCTCTGGAGTCCGCTCGCTGTCCGTCCTCCACCTACGGCGTTGTCCCGGTTGGCACTTAGGGACGTTTCTTTTTGGTGCAAAGCAGCCTGTCCCCATTGCGCCAAGTGGTGTGTGCCGTTAAGCAGAGGGGCGTATTGCTGGCCCATCGTTTGGGAATACAATGGCTATTGGCTTGCTGCGGTGAAGGTCTGTCCGCTCCGCAGCTTTTTTCTACGGTTAAAGGAGTATGTATGTCCGTTGAGGTCATGAGGTCTGTGATCGATGCCGCCGAGGGCCGCGTGCCCGTCGACACGCTGTTTGCCAACGCACAGATCGTTGATGTGTACGGTCAGCGCGTGGCGCCCGGTAGCGTCGCCGTCAAGGACGGCGTGATCGTCGGTGTTCTCTACGATGGTCGAGATGAAGCTGCTGGTACGTACGAGGCAGCTGAGGTCATCGACTGTCAGGGTCGCTATCTCGCACCCGGTTTTATTGACGGACACTTGCATATCGAGTCTTCGAACATCCGCCCTGCCGAGTATGCGCGCATGGCGGCGACGCGTGGTACCACCACCGCTATTGCCGACAGCCACGAGATTGCTAACGTTTCCGGCCTAGACGGCCTGCGCTTTATGATCGAGGACGGTTGTCGCGCGCCCATCTCCATCAAGTACATGATGCCTTCGTGCGTGCCCGCACTGCCCGACGAGCAGGCCGGTGCCGTCATCACTGCTGCCGATATGCAGGCGTTTTTTGCCGAGCATCCGGGCGACGTCTTTGGCCTGGGCGAAATGATGAACCTGCCGGGTGTCTTTATGGCCGACCCCGAGACCTGCGCTCGCATCGATGCTGCCAACCAGACACCGTCCAAGCAGGTTGACGGTCATGCTCCGCTTGTTGCCGGCAAGGATCTCAACGCCTATGCCGCGGCGGGTATTATCGCCGACCACGAGTCGACGATTCCCGAGGAAGCGCTCGACAAGCTATCCCGCGGCATGTATGTCATGCTGCGCGAGGGCACCTGCAGCCATGACCTTGCCAACCTGTCGCCTATGCTGCTGGAAAACCCCGCCCGTGCTCGCCGCTGCTGCTTTGCGACCGACGACCGCGCCCCCTCCGACGCGCTTTCGACCGGCATGATCGACAACGCCTGCCGCGTGGCCATCGAGGCCGGCATCGACCCGGTGGTCGCCATCTCCATGGCGTCCCTTTCCACGGCCGAGGCCTTTGGTCTGGACCACGGTTGCCGCGATCCGCATGAGCTCCGCGGCGCCATCGCTCCGGGTAAGCGTGCCGACCTGCTGGTGCTCAACGATCTGACGTTTGCCACGGCCCCGCATCGCGTATATGCCGCCGGTGCTCTGGTGGCGCAGGATGGCGCCTTTGTGGGCGAGATCGCACCCGAGATGGCTGAGGTTGCAGCCCTTGCCGACGAGCTGCGCGCCTCTGTTAAGCTGCCGAAGCTTTCGCTCGACGTTTTCGACTATGCCTTTAAGCCGGGCGAGGCTGTGATTGACGTGGTGCCGGGTAAGGCCATCACGGGTATGGCTCGCCCCGAGAGCGCCGAGGGCCTGCGCCGCATTATGCTGATTGAGCGCCATGGCCGCGGCGTGTCGCTGCAAGCCGAGGGCGTCGACGGCGACGGCCCCGCTGGCCTGGGCCTGGTCGGCAAGCATATCGGTCGCGGCTGGGTGCGCGGTTTCACCATCACCGGTGGTGCCATTGCCTCCACGATCGGCCACGACTCGCACAACGTGTGCGTGGTGGGCGACAACGCCGCCGATATGATGGCTGCTGTTGAGGCCGTGGGCCAGGGCGGTCACGTGCTGGTGCGCAACGGCGAGGTCGTGGCGCGCATTCCGCTGGCGCTCGGTGGCCTGATGAGCGAGGGCACGGCCGAGGATGTCGCAGCGCAGCACGACGACTTTATGGTCAAGGCGCGCACCATGGGTATTGAGCCGCCGCTCGACCCCATCATGGGCATCATCTTCCTGCCCCTGCCGGTCATCCCGACGCTCCGCATCCGCCCCGAGGGCATGTTCGACGTCACGACCTTCACCTACGCCGACTAATCATTGGGGACGTTCTTAAACGACTAGTCGCTGGGGACACTCTTTGGCGTGTCGCCTGACGCCGCGACCGTGGGCTCTCTGGCGCGCGTGAGCTATTTGCCAGGTCTATGTAACGTTTATGACTGCGGGGTCTTATTTGAGCTCCCTTTGGGTACGTTGGAATCGGATACACGTTCGATTCCAGCAAGCCCGAAGGGAGCTTTTCTATGTTTAAGCTGATTGCATCCGATATGGACGGCACACTGCTTGACGAAAATGGCCAGGTGCCTCCCGAGACCTACGAACTGATTTTGGCGCTACGCGAGCATGGCGTGCATTTTGCCGCATCGTCAGGCCGCCGCTACGATCGCCTGTGCGAGTTCTTTGCGCCCGTTCGCGACAAAATGGACTTTGTCGCAGCTAACGGTGCCCAGGTCTACGCCGACGGCAAAATGGTAGGCCGTGAGGTGTATTCGCACCTGGCGATTCGAAAGCTAGCCCAGGCCGTCGCGACGTTTCCCAATCTGCATCTTGCGCTCTTTGACCGAACCAAGTCCTTCTTGCTCGATGACGAGAGTAAGTTCGTGCGCGAGGTGGATAAGGACCTTCCCAATGCCGAGCGCATTTGGGAGCTGCCCGATCCCAGCGTAAATATCATCAAGGCGAGTATCTTTTGCGATGATGGTGCCGTTATGGACAGCGCTTACGTACTGCAGCGCGAGCTCGGCCAGTTCTTTACCTTTGCGCCTTCGGGCAACGCGTGGATCGATGCCATGCAGCCCGGTGTGTCGAAGGCCTCGGGCATCGCACAGCTCATGGAGCACTATGGCGTCGAACGCGACGAGGTCATGGCGTTTGGCGACTCGATGAACGACTACGAGATCATTCGCTTTGTCGGCACGGGCTGCGCGATGGAAAACGCGCGCCCCGCGCTCAAGGCAGTCGCCGATCGCGTGGTGGGGTGCAACCGCGACCACGCCGTCCAGCAGGAGCTCCGTCGCGTGCTGGAGAGTCTCGCCTAATTCGGCAGATGGGGACAGTCCTTGCAGCGCCCCGCGAAGAGTGCCCCCAACGACTACTGTGACCAGGGTAGCTAAAAAAGCCCCGTCCCAAATTAGCTACCCTGCCGGGTTGCTGTTGCTAGGCGAGGGCGGCCATGATGGCGCGGGCGACGCCGTCGTGGTCGTTGTCGTATTCGGTGATGGCGCCGGCGGCTTCGCGGTCCTCGGGCTCGGCATTGATCATCGCCGTACCGTGGCCCGCTGCCTGCAGCATGGGGATGTCGTTGATGTTGTCGCCGAACGCCCAGGCGTCGGCGAGAGGCTCGCCCAGGTGCTCGCATAGCCACGTGAGGGCCGTTCCCTTGGTGGCGCCCTCGCCCATGACCTCGATATTCATGGCGTACGAACGCGTGACCTCAATGCCTCCGAGCGTGTCGAGCTCAGCCGCGATGGCGTCGCGATCGGCCGGGTCGTGCCAGTACATGGCGATGCGTTCGAGCACCTCGACCTCGTCGATCTTGCTGTCGATATCCATGTCGATCGGCGTTCGCGTGCGCTTGAGCGAAGCCGCGATGTGAGGATCTCCGCCGCAGAATTCGTCCAGGCGCGTGTAGAGCGAGCGGGGGAGGAAGCACTGCCCATCCGCGAAGATATCGAAGGTCACATCGTGGCCAGCGGCAATGCTATGGACGCGGTGGGCGATGGCGCGGTCGAGCGGTCGGCTCAATATGCACGTGGCGCGTGAGGCATCGGTGGGCACATCCTCGTCGAGCTGCCAGACGCTAGCACCATTGGCGCAGACCGCGTAGTGCACGGCAGGATGGGCGAGGATGTCCTCAAAGACGCCCGACAGCGGACGCCCCGTGCACGGTACAAACTCAATGCCGCGACGTGCGAGCTCGTCGAGCATCGCCCAGGTGGCGTCGCTCATCTGCTTGTCACTCGTCAACAGTGTTCCATCCATATCGGAAAAAACAATCATTCGATACAGCCCTTTCTGCTGGCATAAAAAGCGTGGCCGAGGGCGGTGATACCCTGGCCACGCTCGTGTTCTATAACGGTGCGCGTCCTAACGGTCGGCGAGTGGCTTGTACTCCAGTGGCTCGATTACCGGACGGTATGCCGGGCGAATAATACGGTGTGCGCAGAAGAGCTCTTCCATGCGGTGTGCCGACCAGCCTGCCATGCGGGCCACGGCGAACATCGGCGTAAAGAGCGTCTCGGGTACGCCGAGCATCTTGTAGATAAAGCCCGTGTACAGGTCAATATTGGCGCAGATAGGCTTGGTCATGCCGTGGTCGCGCATGACCTGGGGCGCCAGGCGCTCGATGCGCTCGATCAGCGCGAATTCCTCGCCCAGATCTTTCTTGGCGGCGAGCGAACGTGCGTAGTGGCGGCAGACCTCGGCGCGCGGGTCGCTGAGCGTGTAGACGGCGTGACCCATGCCGTAGATGAGCCCCGTGCCGTCAAAGGCCTGCTTGTCGAGAATCTTGCTCAGATATGCAGCGACCTCGTCATCGTCTTCCCAGTTGGAAACATGCGCGCGAATGTCCTCGTGCATGGATACGACCTTGGCGTTGGCACCGCCGTGACGCGGGCCCTTGAGCGAGCCGATAGCCGCGGCGTAGGCGGAATACGGGTCGGTGGCCGAAGAAGACAGCACGCGGCAGGCGAAGGTGGAGTTGTTGCCGCCGCCGTGCTCGGCGTGGAGCATGAGCATCACGTCGAGCAGCATGGCCTCGTCGCGGGTGAACGCCATGCCGCCGCGCAGGACCTGCAGAATGGTCTCGGCGGTGGAGAGACCGGGCGTGGGGTGCGGCACGTGCATCTCCGAACCGTGGCACTTTGCGATCGATGCCATGTGCGCAAAGGCGGCGATGCGAGGCAGGCGTGCCAGCATGGAAATGGCAACGTCGATCTCGTGCTCGGGTGTGATTGCATCGGGCTCGGCATCGAAGGCATAGAGCAGCAACACGGCGCGCTGAAGCACGTTCATGATGCTCGAGGATACCGTGGTCATGGGGAACACACGGACGTATTCGTCGCTCAGGTGCCTAAAAGCACCCAGGCGTTCGCAAAAACCGTCAAGCTCTTCCTTGGTGGGCAGAGAGCCCGTGATGAGCAGGTAGGCGACTTCTTCGTAGCCGTAGCGGTTCTCAGCCTGGGCATTGTTGACGAGGTCCTCGATGTTGTAACCACGCAGCGTGAGTCGACCCTTGTCGGGCACGACCTGGCCGTCGACCTTGTTGTAGCCGTGCACGTCCGAGATACGGGTGAGGCCCGCGACCACGCCCGATCCGTCGGCATTGCGAAGACCGCGCTTAACATTGTGCTCGACAAACAGGCCCTCGTCATAAGGCTCGGTGGGCATGCCGTAATACAAATTTTCGCTTTCGGGCGCAATCTGGCGGCTGGCCTCGTAGTCCAGGACCAGGCGGCTCAGGTGGTCGTCGAAGCGGTAATAGATTTTCTTGGCGTCGTAGGCCATGCGCGCTCCTCTCCGGGCTATGTGGCGACGTTGCGCCTGGGCGCACGTTGGGCCGTCGTCACGCAGCCTGTTCGCTACAGGCGGTACATAAAGTTAAAGACGTCCTCGCGCTGGATGGACACGTTGACGCCCGAAAGCTCGCCGGCCTCGGCCAGGGCCTTCTGCAGCTCGGCGAAGTCGAGCTTGGACTCGGCGGTGTCGGCCAGCATGGTCATGGTGAAGATGTCCTCGATAATGGACTGCGTAATGTCGCGGATGTCGACATTGGCTTCGCCCAGGACGCGGGTGACGCCGGCGACAATGCCGGGGCGGTTCTTGCCAAGGACGGTGATGACGATACGGGAGGACGAGATCTCGGCCATGGGAAACCCTTTCGCGTGTTGGCGGCGCGCGGCGGCGCTCCGCTACGGTACAGTGTTCATCATTGTACCTGTCCTGTGCAAAAAGGGGCGCCTTTGCTGCGGCGTTACACGTCTGCAACATGGAGCGCTTGTCTCGCAGGGTGTTTTTTTGGCACCCTGGACAGCTCGGGCGGCTCTGTTGGCGCCGCGATCGGGCAGATTCGCCTGTGCGCTCCGGCGTAAAGACCGTGAACCTTTTGTGGGACGCTCGACGCCGTGGTAACATAGCCGAGTTTGTTGTCTTGGTCGGAAACCAAGACGCCTTATGCGCTGATCGGTAACCAGCGCCTGACCAATAAGGAGTCCTACCATGAAGCAGGGTATCCATCCCCAGTATGTCGAGTGCACGGTGACGTGCTCCTGCGGCAACACCTTCAAGACGCACGCTACCGTGTCCGAGATGAGGGTCGAGCTTTGCAACGAGTGCCACCCGTTCTACACCGGCCAGCAGAAGTTCGTCGACACCGGTGGACGCGTCCAGCGCTTCGCCGACAAGTTCGGTGGCGCCGCTGCCGCCCAGCTCAAGAAGGCCGAGGAGGCCAAGGCTGCCAAGGCCGCCAAGGCTGCTGAGGCCGAGGCCGCTCGCAAGGCCGCCGCTGAGGCTAAGGCTGCCGAGAAGGCCAAGCGTGCCGCTAAGTTTGCCGAGGAGGCTGCCAAGCAGGCCGCCGAGGCTCCCGCAGAGGCTCCCGTCGAGGAGGCCGCTGCCGAGGCCGAGACCACCGAGGCTGCTGAGTAAATAGCTCGCCGAGGAATCGCTCGCATTCATGGCAAAAGGGCCGTGCATCCAATTGGGTGCACGGCCCTTTTCTTATCGACGCAAAGTAGCACGTCCTCTTTGCACCGAACGGTGGGGATTTTTCGGCTTATAGGACAAAATGTGTGTCTACT